>NZ_JBEZEB010000002.1:284857-445260 GCF_040648615.1 Catellatospora sp. NPDC049111
ATGATCGCTGTTTCGGGTCAGAACCTTGCGTGGAGCCGCACTTCTTGACCTGAGACAGCGATCATCGCGCCCCTACGTCCCGTGATCGCGACGATCTTGCGCGAACTGTTACCGACTTGCCCGATTCGGGCGTGTCTCGCCCACGGTTCGCGCAAGATCGTCGCCGCGCCGCGCCGCGCCGCGCCGCGCCGCGCCGAGCCGCGCCGGGGTGGGTCAGGACAGGGGGCCGACCTCGGCTTCGATGGCGGCGAGGAGCTCGGGGCCGGAGACGGCGGCGCGGACGTGTTCCAGGATCGGGGCCATGAAGACGTCGGGGCCGGGGGTGCCGATGAGCGGCGTGAGCTGCTCGATGGCGATCCGGCCGGCGGGGGACGGGGTCAGCGGGGCGCGCAGCTGGAGGCCGCGTACCGCCGCCAGCAGTTCCACCGCGAGCAGGCTGGTCAGGTTGTCCAGGACGACTCGCAGCTTCTTCGCCGCGGCCCAGCCCATGCTGACGTGGTCCTCCTGCATGCCCGAGGTCGGGATGGTGTCCACGCTGGCGGGCGAGGCCAGCCGCCGGTTCTCGGCGACGATGCCCGCCGCGGTGTACTGCGCGATCATCAGGCCGGAGTTGACCCCGGCGTCGGGGCTGAGGAACGGCGGCAGGTCCCGCGAGCGGGTCATGTCCAGCAGCCGGTCGACGCGGCGCTCGCTGATCGAGCCGATCTCGGCGGCGGCGATGGCGAGGAAGTCCGCGGCGAAGCCGAGCGGCGCGCCGTGGAAGTTGCCAGTCGACTCGACCCGGCCGTCGGGCAGCACCACCGGGTTGTCGGCGAGGCTGACCAGTTCGCGCGCGGCGACGGTGCGGGCGAAGTCCAGGGTGTCCCGGGCCGCGCCGGCGACCTGCGGGGCGCAGCGCATCGAGTACGCGTCCTGCACCGCGTGCTCCAGGTCGTCCCGGTGGCTGTCCATGATCGAGGACTGCTGGAGCAGCTTGTACATGTTGGCGGCGCTCGCGCCCTGGCCCGGGTGCGGGCGGATCTCGTGGATCGACGGGTGGAACGGCCGGTCGGTGCCGAGCATGGCCTCGATCGACAGGGCCGCGGTCACGTCGGCGACGGTGCACAGATGGCCCAGGTCGTCGCAGGCCAGCAGCAGCATGGCGAGCATGCCGTCGGTGCCGTTGATCAGCGCCAGGCCCTCCTTGGAGGACAGGGAGATCCCGCTGAGCCCGGCGGCGTGCAGGGCGTCCTCGGCGGCCACCCGGGCGCCGTCCTTGCCGAGCACCCAGCCCTCACCCATCAGCACCAGCGCGCAGTGGGCGAGCGGGGCCAGGTCGCCGGACGCGCCGAGCGAGCCGTGCTCGGGCACCCACGGGGTGATGTCGTGGTTGAGCAGGTCGACGAGCGCCTGGGCGACGAGGGGGCGTACGCCGGAGTGGCCCAGCGCCAGCGAGCGCACCCGCAGCAGCATCATGGCCCGGACCACCTCGCGCGGCATGGGCGCGCCGACGCCGGCGGCGTGCGAGCGGATCAGCGCGTGCTGCAGCTCGGCCCGGCGCTCGGGGGCGATGAACGTGTTGGCCAGCGCACCGAAGCCGGTGGAGACGCCGTAGACGGGGCGGCCGTCGCGTTCGATGTCATCGACGATGGCGCGGCTGGCCTGCATCGCGGCGATGGCGGCGTCGCTGATGGACACCTGCGCGTCGGCGCGGGCCACCGCGGCGACGTCGCCGGGGGCGATGCCGGTGGGTTCGACGATGACGGTCATGAGAGCACTCCCTTGTGCGGAGATTCCGGATGGTGCGGCCCCGAGGCGTTAAGAAGGTGCCCTTCCTCAACGCATAGCGATGTGAAGGTGCCCTTCCTTGCTACGGAGCGGATCAGCGGCACGCCGGGCCGGTAGGCCAGGTGCAGGTGAGAGGGGGCGTCGAGGACGATCAGGTCCGCGGACGCGCCGATACCGAGGTGGCCGAGGTCGGGGCGGCGCAGGGCGCGGGCGCCGCCTGCGGTGGCGGCCCAGACGGCCTCGGTGGGGGTCATGAACATGTCCCGCACCGCCAGGGCGATGCAGAAGGGCATGGATGAGGTGTACGAGGAGCCGGGGTTGCAGTCCGAGGCCAGCGCGACGGTGACTCCGGCGGCGAGCAGGCGGCGCGCGTCGGGATACGGCGAGCGCGTCGAGAACTCCGCGCCCGGGAGCAGGGTCGCGACGGTGTTCGAGTGCGCCAGGGCGTCGACGTCGGCGTCGGACAGGTGGGTGCAGTGGTCGGCGCTGGCGCAGTCGAGTTCGACGGCGAGCCGCACGCCGCCGCCCATGGTGAGCTGGTTGGCATGGATGCGGGGGCGCAGCCCGGCGGCGATGCCCGCCTTCAGGACCCGGCGCGACTCCTCGACGTCGAACGCGCCGCGTTCGCAGAACACGTCCACCCAGCCCGCGTACGGCGCGCAGGCGTCCAGCATCGGGCCGGTGACCAGGTCCACGTAGCCGTCGGGGGAGTCGGCGGGTTTGACGTGCGCGCCGAGGAAGGTGACCTCGTCGGTGAACTCGCGGGCGATGCGCACCGAGCGGGCCTCGTCGGGCGTGCTGAGGCCGTACCCACTCTTGATCTCGATGGTGGTGGTGCCCTGCCGCAGCGCCTCGCCGACCAGCCGGGCCACGTTGGCGCGCAGCTCGTCGTCGGTGGCGGCGCGGGTCGCGGCGACGGTCGTGCGGATGCCGCCGCCGGTGTACGGCTGCCCGGCCATGCGCGCCGCGAACTCCGGCGCGCGGTCCCCGGCGAACACCAGGTGACTGTGGCTGTCCACGAAGCCGGGCAGCACTGCCGCCCCGCGTACGTCGAGGCGCTCGTCGGCGGCGGGCGCGGCCGAGGCCGGGCCGACCCATTCGACCCGCTCGCCGACCACCATCGCGGCGTCCCGCAGCAGGCCCAGCTCGGGATCGTTCGTGGTCAGCTCGCCGATGTTGGTGATCAGAAGAGACACGTGATCGCCTCCTGCAGCTCGCGGGCGACGTCGACCGAGACGTGCCGCCCGTCCCGGACGATCTCCCGGCCGTCGGCCATGACGTGGGTGACGTCGGCGGCGCTCGCCGCGAACAGCACGCCCTCGGGGTCGATCCCCGCGGTGCGCGGGCTGTCCAGGGCCACGGTCACCAGGTCGGCCCGCGCCCCGACCTCGATCCGTCCGGCGTCAGGCCAGCCCAGGCTGGTATGCCCGGTCGCCGTCGCCGCGGCCCTCAACTCGGCCGCCGTGAAGTGCCCGCGCTGCTCGGTGGCGAGACGTTCGTCCAGTTCCAGGGCCCGCGACTCCTCGAAGAAGTCTATGACCGCGTGGCTGTCGCTGCCCAAGGTCAACCGGGTGCCCGCGTCGGCCAGGGTACGCGCCGGGCCGATGCCGTCGCCGAGGTCGCGCTCCGTCGTAGGGCAGAAGCACGCGTACGAGTCCGACAGCAGCGCCATGTCCCGGTGCGTCAGATGGGTGGCGTGCACCGCCGTGAAGGTCTCGTGCACGGCCCCGAAGTCCGCCAGCACCTCCGTCGGCGTGCGCCCGTGCTCGGCCAGGCACGCCTCGTTCTCGGCCCGCTGCTCGGACACGTGCGCGTGCAGCGGCCGCCCCGCCGCCCAGGCGGCCACGGTCGCCATCTGCGTCAGCGGCACCGCCCGCACCGAGTGGATCGCCGCCCCGACCACCACATGAGGCGCGTCGGGCAGCGCGTCCACCCGATCCGCCCACCGCAGCGCGTCCCCGTCCCCGAACCGCAGTTGCGGCCCCTCCAGAGGCTTGCCGTCCACGGACGCGGTCAGGTAGAGCGTGTCCAGCAGCGTGATCCGCAGCCCCGCGTCGTGGGCGGCGGCGATCAGCGCGTGACTCATCGCGTTCGGGTCGCCGTAGGGCGTCCCGTCCGGCCCGTGGTGCAGGTAGTGGAACTCGCCCACCGACGTGATCCCGCCCAGCGCCATCTCCCCGTAAACGCCCCGCGCCAACCGGTAGTACGAGTCCGGATCCAGCGCCGCCGCGACCCGATACATCTGCTCCCGCCAGGTCCAGAACGACCCCCGGTCGGCATGAGTCCGCCCCCGCAGGGCCCGATGAAACGCATGGGAGTGCGCATTCGCAAACCCCGCCATCGTCAACCCACCCCGATACACCGCCCCGCTCCCAAGATCGTCGCGATCTTGGAGGCGGGTGATGCGGGTCAGGCGGTTTTCGTGGGTTTCCAGCAGGACGTCGGGGAAGACGCCGTCGGGGAGCCAGGCGTACTGGCAGTGGATCAGCACGCGAGGTCCTGGAGGACGCTGGCGAGGGCTTGGATGCCGGATTCGCAGTCGGCGTCGGGGGCGTGTTCGGCGGGGGAGTGGGAGATGCCGGTCGGGTTGCGGACGAAGAGCATCGCGGTGGGGACGAAGGCGCTGAGGACGCCTGCGTCGTGGCCCGCGCCGGTGGGCAGGATCGGGGCCTCGTCGAGCAGCTTGGACAGGCGGTCGCGCAGGCCGGTGTGGAACTCGGTCTCGGGGGAGACCGACTCGGCGGTCAGGGTGACCTCGGTGCCGTCGGCCAGGGCTCGGTGCTGGGCGTGCAGGTGTACGCCGGCGACGACCTGCTCCATCGTGTCGGGGGAGTCGGCGCGGGCGTCGAGCCAGGCGCTGACCTTGCCGGGGACGGCGTTGGTGGCGTTCGGGTAGACCTGGACGCGGCCGATGGTGGCGTGCGCACCGAGGCGGCGCGCCTCGTCGTTCGCGGCGAGCACGGTGGACGCGAAGGTCAGCATCGGGTCGCGGCGGTCGGCCATCAGGGTGGTGCCGGCGTGGTTGGCCTCGCCGGTGAAGTCCAGCCGCCAGCGGCCGTGCGGCCAGATGGCGCTGGCCACGGCGACCGGGCGGTCCAGGTCCACCAGGGCGCGGCCCTGCTCGACGTGCAGCTCGACGTAGCAGCCGACCCGGCCGAGCAGGTCCGGTCGAGCTCCGGCCGGGCCGTCACCGAGCGCCTGCCGCATGGCCGTGCCCAGGGTGACGCCGTCGCGGTCGGTCAGCGCCGCCGCGGCGGCCGGGTCGACCAGGCCCGCGAGCAGGCGCGAGCCGAGGCAGGCGAGCCCGAACCGGGAACCCTCCTCCTCCGCGAAGACCGCGATGCCGATCGGGCGGGCCGGGGTCACGCCCCGGGCCCGCAGCTCGTCGACCGCGAGCAGGGCACTGACCACACCGAGCGGCCCGTCGTACGCCCCGCCGTGCGGCACCGAGTCCAGATGCGAGCCGGTCAGCACGGCGTCCCCGGCGGCGGGATCACCCCACCACGCGAAGATGTTGCCGTTGCCGTCCTCTTCGATCAGCAGGTCCCGCGCCTTGGCCTGCTCGACGAACCAGCTCCGCAGGGTCATCTCGGCCGGCCCGAACGCGTAGCGCAGGTAACCGCCGGAGTCCGCGTCCCGCCCCACCGGCGCCAGCTGCGCCCACAACTCCCCAAAAGCGCTCATGACTCACGCATCGGGATGCGGACGCCGCGGTCGGTGGCGACCGAGGCGGCGTGGTCGTAGCCGGCGTCGACGTGGCGGATGACGCCCATGCCGGGGTCGTTGGTGAGGACGCGCTCGATCTTCTGGGCGGCCAGCGCGGTGCCGTCGGCGACGGTGACCTGCCCGGCGTGGATGGAGCGGCCGATGCCGACGCCGCCGCCGTGGTGGAGGGACACCCACGACGCGCCGGAGGCGGTGTTGACCAGGGCGTTGAGCAGCGGCCAGTCGGCGATCGCGTCGGAGCCGTCAAGCATCGCCTCGGTCTCCCGGTACGGCGACGCGACGCTGCCGCAGTCGAGGTGGTCGCGGCCGATGACGATCGGGGCTTTCAGCGTGCCGTCGGCGACCATCTCGTTGAAGCGCACGCCGGCCTTGTCGCGCTCGCCGTAGCCGAGCCAGCAGATGCGGGCGGGCAGGCCCTGGAAGGCGACCTTCTCCTGCGCCATTTTGATCCAGCGCGACAGCGACTCGTTCTCGGGGAACAGGTCGAGCACGGCCTTGTCGGTGGCGGCGATGTCGGCCGGGTCGCCGGACAGCGCGGCCCACCGGAAGGGTCCCTTGCCCTCCTCGAACAGCGGCCGGATGTACGCGGGCACGAAGCCCGGGAACGCGAACGCGCGGTCGTACCCGCCGAGCTGGGCTTCGCCGCGGATCGAGTTGCCGTAGTCGAACACCTCGGCGCCCGCGTCGAGGAAGCCGACCATGGCCTCGACGTGCTTGGCCATGCTGGCGCGGGCCCGCTCGGTGAACTCCTCCGGCTTGTCGGCCGCGAACGTCTGCCACTGCTCCATGGAGACGCCCTCGGGCAGGTACGACAGCGGGTCGTGGGCGCTGGTCTGGTCGGTCACGATGTCGATGGCGACGCCACGGCGCAGCAGCTCGGGGAAGATCGTGGCGGCGTTGCCGACGACGCCGACCGACAGCGGCCGCCGGTCGCGCTTGGCGGCCAGGGCCAGCTCGATGCCGTGGTCGAGGGAGTCGGCGACCACATCGAGGTAGCGGGTCTGCACCCGGCGGTCCAGCCGGGTCTTGTCGACGTCGACGATCAGGCACGCGCCGCCGTTCATGGTGACGGCCAGCGGCTGCGCGCCGCCCATGCCGCCGCAGCCGCCGGTCAGTGTCAATGTCCCGGCCAGGGTCCCGTCGAACTTCTTGGCCGCGACGGCCGCGAACGTCTCGTAGGTGCCCTGCAGGATGCCCTGGGTGCCGATGTAGATCCAGGAGCCGGCGGTCATCTGGCCGTACATGGTCAGGCCGAGCTGCTCCAGGCGGCGGAACTCGGGCCAGGTGGCCCAGTCGCCGACCAGGTTGGAGTTGGCCAGCAGCACGCGCGGGGCCCACTCGTGGGTGCGGAACACGCCGACCGGGCGGCCCGACTGGACCAGCATGGTCTCGTCGTCCTTGAGCGTGGTCAGGGTACGGATCAGCGCGTGGAAGCTGGGCCAGTCGCGGGCCGCCTTGCCGGTGCCGCCGTACACCACCAGGTCCTGGGGGCGCTCGGCGACGTCCGGGTCGAGGTTGTTGCACAGCATCCGGATCGCCGCCTCCTGGGGCCAGCCCAGCGCGGTGCGGGTGGTGCCGGTAGCGGCACGGATGATCTGCTCCATCGTTTCCCCTGCCTATTCCATGAAGACGCTGCGGCGGGTGGCCGAGCTCTCGAAGTGTTCGAGCCGGCGCTGGGTGGCCGCCGGGTCGACGTCGCTGATGGCCTGCAGCAGCACCATGGTCAGCACCATGGGGGCGGTGTGCAGGTCGAACACGAGCTGGGAGCCGACCGCGGCGGTGAGCGTCACGTCGGCGAGGTCGGTGGCCGGGCTGACCGGGGAGTCGGTCACCACGACGATCTTCAGGCCCAGGCCGCGGGCCTCGGTGAGGGCGTCGCGCAGTTCCCGGGGGTATCGCGGCAGCGCGTACGCCAGCACGGCCCGCGCGCCGGAGTCGGCGGCCTGTTCGAGCCGTTCGGCGAGCAGGCTGCCGCCGGTGTCCAGCACCCGCACCTCGGGGTGGATCTTGGCGGCGAAGTAGCCGAAGTAGCCGGCGAGCGGGGCGGCAGCGCGCAGCCCGACCACGGGCAGCGGGCGGCTGGCGGCCAGCAGGCCCGCCGCGGCGTGCACGGCGGCCGGGTCGGCGAGGTGGTCGGCGAGGCGGTTCAGGTTGGCCATCTCGTCGCGTACCGCGCGCTGCAGGTCGTTGTCGCCGTCGGCGGCGGTCCCGGCGCGCGGCCCGGCGGTGAGTTCGCGCAGGCGGCGGCGCAGGGCAGGGTAGCCGTCGAAGCCCAGCGCCATCGCGAAGCGGGTCACCGACGGCTGGCTGACCTGTGCCAGCTCGGCGACCTCGGCGGCGGACAGGTAGGCGACGGTGTCGGCGTGGTGCACGAGTTCGCGGGCGATACGCCGCTGGGTGGGCGTCAGCCGGGCGCCCTGCACGAGCGAGCGCACGTCAGCCGCAGCCCCGGTCGGCGCATCGGTTGTTGGCACCACATTCACGACGACACTGTATGCAAAATTTCATTCAGCGACAATCTCGGGTCTGTCCGCGAGGCGGCCGGACATGATAGAACTCGCACACGAATTCATGTTCGCCGGTGGAAGGTGCGCCCCATGCCCGACCGCAAGACCCGGATCAGGCGGGCCGTGTCGCGCACCGCGCTGGCCCCGCTGGCCGCCCTGCCCAAGCGTCTGGCCAGGGTCGCCAAGCACGACGCCAAGGTGATCCGCCAGTCCGCGCGCTGGCTGGTGACCTCCCGCGAGCACCACAACTACACCTATGACCTGACGCCGCTGAACCGCGAGCACCTCGCCTGGTTCGTCAGCATCGTCGCCGAGGCCCCCGTCGCCGACGTGCGCGGCTGGATGGCCGAGATCGAGTCCGACACGGCGCTGCGCACGCACATCGAGCAGACCACCGCCCGTTCCGCCCGCCGGGGCCTGGCCGACAAGCAGGTGCGCTACGCCCGCCGGGTCGGCTGGTATGCCCTGGTCCGGGCCCGCAAGCCGCGGCACGTGGTGGAGACGGGTGTGGACAAGGGCCTGGGCACCTGCGTGCTGGCCGCCGCCCTGCTGCGCAATGCCGCCGAGGGGCACCCGGGCCGGGTCACCTCCCTGGACATCAACCCCGAGGCCGGCTACCTGGCCAAGGCGGAGCCCTGGGCCGGCGTCGTGGACCTGGTCATCGGCGACTCCATCGCGACGCTGAACGCCCTGGACCGCCCGGTCGACATGTTCCTGCACGACAGCGACCACAGCGCCGGGCACGAGCAGCGCGAGTTCACCGCCGTCGAGCCGCACCTGTCCGAGCGGGCGCTGCTGCTCACCGACAACGTCACCATCACCACCGTGCTGCTCAAGCACGCGGAGAAGACCGGCCGCCGCTTCCTGGCCTTCCGCGAGCAGCCGAAGGAGCACTGGTACCCGGGCGACGGCATCGGCGCGGCCTGGCGCTGAGCCGCGCCCGTCCGGCCCCACTGCAGCTGAGCGAAGATCGCTGTTTCCGGTCATGATCTGCGGCTGCACCGCACGTTTTGACCGCAGACGGCGATCTTTCCCGGTTCCGCCCGGCTGAGCCGCCGTGCACCCGGGGCGCGACGCGGCCGGATCGGGCGGGTGGCGGGACGCTGGTCGCGTGGGGCCGCTCAGGCGAGGGCGCTGATAACGTCGCGTCATGCGAGTGAGCGCGCTGCACACGTACCCGATCAAGGGCTGCCGCCGGATCGATCACCAGCGGGCGACCGTCGAGCCCTGGGGTCTGGCCGGCGATCGCCGCTGGATGATCATCGACCCGGACGGGGCGCAGGTCACGCAGCGTGACATCGCTCGGCTCGCCCTGCTGCGCGCCGTGCCGGTGGGTAGCGGTCTGGAACTGTCCTTCCCCGGCGGCGAGCCGCTGCTGGTCGCGCAGCCCGCGCCCGACCCGGTCGTGACCGCCACGCTGTGGGGGCGCATCACCATGACCGCCACCGCGGCCGGCCCCGACGCCGACGCGCTGCTCAGCAAGGAACTCGGCCGCGACGTGCGGCTGGTCTGGATGGACGACCCGGCGAACCGCCGCCCGGTCGACCCCGACTACGCCGTGCCCACCGATCGGGTCTCCTTCGCCGACGGCTTCCCGCTGCTGCTGACCAGCACCGCCTCGCTGGACCGGCTCAACGACTGGATCGCCGAGTCGGGCTCCGAGGAGGGCCCGCTGCCGATGGCCCGGTTCCGGCCCAACGTGGTGGTCGACGGCGCGCCGCCGTTCGCCGAGGACGAGTGGCTGGGCCGGCGACTGCGGATCGGCACGCTCGTGTTCCGGGTCGCCAAGCCGTGCGGCCGCTGCGTGGTCACCACCACCGACCAGGAGACCGGCGAACGCGGCCGCGAACCGCTGCGCACCCTGGCCCGTCACCGCAATGTCGGCCAGCAGCTGCTGTTCGGCTCCAACCTGATCCCCGACACGTTCGGTGAGATCGTGGTCGGCGACGAGGTCGAGGTGCTGGACCGGTTCCGGGCCGAGCTCAGCTGAGGTCGAGCCACATGAGGACCTCGTCACGGTCGTCGCCGGGAGCCACCCGCAGCGCGCCCGGCAGCCGGCCGACCTCCCGGTAGCCCAGCGGCCCGTAGAAGCGCTCCAGGCCCATGCCGCCGCGCACCGTGATGTGCAGGCCCGCCAGCCCCATCTCGCGGCCGATCCGCTCGCCCTCACGCATCAGTGCCGCTCCCTCGCCGCGGCCCTGGCGGCGCGGGTGCACCATGACCCGGCCCAGCGTGCGCCAGTGCTCGCTCAGCGCGAACCGCTGACTCACCAGGATCAGCATCGCCGCGACCACGCCGTCCTCGTCGTAGCCGACCAGCAGCCGGTCGATCCCGGCCGCGATCCCGTCGAACGCCGCCCGGGCCACCGGCGCGACGTCGTCCCGGGTCACCTGCCCCACGAAGCCGATCGATCCGCCCGCGTTCGACGCGTCGGTCCACAGCGTGATGATCTGCTCACGCACGACGTCCGTCAGCTCGGGATCCAGCTCAAACCGCATGATCCTGATCTTAGAAAGCAAGGAAGGGCACCTTCACAACGCTATGCGTTGTAGAAGGTGCCCTTCCCATCACTCAGTAGCCGAGCAGGTGCTTCATCGAGCGCTTGACCAGGTCGTTGCGCTCTGCCGGGGTCAGGCCCTCGGCGCCGAATCCGGTGAAGACCGTGTCACGGGTGACCACGATCGAACCCTCCTCGAACGCCTGCTGGCTGCGCACCCAGGTGTTGCTGCCGCCCGACGAGCCGTCCGGCGGTGCGGCGACGGTGAAGCCGCCCAGGCCGTCCTCGAACGAGGTCGTCGCGAGTGGCGCGCCGTCGGCGCTGACCGTCACGTCGTCGAGGAACACGCCGAGGCCCTGCGTGCCCCAGTCGGACGCGTACGAGATCGAGATCTCGATCTGCTGGCCCGCGTACGGGGTCAGGTCGTAGGCGAGCTCCGTCCAGCCCCCGGAGGGACCGGTCAGCGCGTGCCACGCACCCGTCGTGCCGGTCGGCGCGCAGTCCGCCGTCTGGTAGTGCGCCAGGAACGGGTGCAGGGTGGCCCAGCCGCTCGCGCAGCTGTCACCGGTCTCCTGGGTGCTGTGCCCGGTGGTGTCCGGCAGCGTGGTCCAGGTGTCCGAGCCGACCGGGTGGACCTCCACGAACATGAAGTCCCAGTTCGGCTCGGTGTCGTACGACGACCAGAACCGCAGCTCGCCGGAGGACTTCCCGGTCAGGTCCACGGTCCGGGACAGCCGCTTGTACGACACGTCCGCCCGGTCGCTGTAGAGATACCAGTCACCGGTGCGCGGATCGAACGGAGCCGCTCCCGGGCGCAGCCAGTCCACCGGGGACGAGCTGTTGAACTGCGGGAACTGTGCCGGGGGCAGGAAGCTCGACGTGGTCAGGAACGACGCGCTGTGCGTCTGGTTGCCCGCCGAGCCCGCCTCGTTGAGCGTGCCCGAGAACCCGCTGAACGCGCCCGTCCCGCCGCCGACGTCGTACGGCTCGCCGTCCGGGTCGGTGCCGCCGTCGCTGACGTAGGTGTACGCCCCGAGGTAGTACTGCATGAAGTCGTTCAGCAGCGGCAGACACGGGTATGCCCGCACGGTGCACTCCGGCTGCGCCGGTGCGTCCGGGTGGTAGAAGTACGCCCCGTCCGCCGACTGCGCGAACAGCGCGTTCTGGCCCGTGAGCAGCAGCTTGCCGCCCTCGTTCAGGTAGTCGCGCACGGCCAGCTCGATGTCGAGCGCGGCCTTCGCCGAGGTGCCGCCCGGCTGGCCGGTGGACCGCAGGATGATGTCGTCGCCGGTCTCCCAGACGATCGCCTTGTAGTGCGACAGCACGCCCAGGTGGTGCGGTGCCTTGCGGCCCATCACGTCGAAGTCGTACACGTCGCTGGAGTAGCCGGCCGCGGTCAGCGACGCGGCGTAGTCCGCGGCGTACTTCGCCGTGGTCACCCCCTGGGCCGGGCTGATGCCCGTCACGTCCTCCGCGGCGAGGATCAGCACCTTGCCGCCGACGTCGTCGTGCACCCGGTAGGTGAAGTGGTCGCTGGTCACCGCGCCGGAGCGGCCCGGCGTCACGGAGAACCCGCTGAACCACACCTCGACCTGGTCACCCGGCTTCTGCCCGGTCACCGTGCCGCGGAACTCGGCGTAGAAGTCGTCGTTCTCGTCGCCGTAGCGCTCGCCGCCCTTCCACTCCTTCACCGAGCCGGACTTCGTCGCCCCACCGTTGATCTTCCAGTTCACCTTGACGTTCTTCAGCGACCGGCGGATCGTCGCGGCGACGGCCTGGCTGCGGCCGTACGACACGTCGAAGCTGTCGGTCACGAAGTGCGGGGTGACGTGGCCCAGCACGGACACCGGGTCGTCCGGCCGCGCCGCCGACTTGGCCAGCGACAGCGCGAACGGGATGTTCTTGGCGAACTCCGCCTGGATCAGCTCCTCGTCGTCCGGGAAGTTGAAGCCGCTGGCGCAGTCCTCGGCCAGCCACTCGTCGTCCGGAATGGAGTTCGACACCGTCTCGCAGGTGGTCATCTCGGGCGTGAAGCCGAGCGTGCCGTACTTGGCCTGCATGTGCGAGTCGACGTCGCCGTTGGTGGTGTACAGCTCGGCCGAGATGTCCGGGTCGTAGCCGGGCACCGCCGGGTTCGCGTCGTCACCGGCCAGCGCCTGGTAGATGACGTCGTCCGGGCTCGGCGTGCTGACCTGCCAGCCCGTGCCGTAGAGCAGCAGCTCCGCGGCCGAGTGGTAGTTGACGTAGTAGTCCGGGCGGACCCGCTTGAAGAACGAGTCGAGGGCTTTGCTCTCCGGCTCCGAGTTCGGGCCGCTGCCGCGGTAGGTCTCACTGGACGGGTCAGGTGAGGAACCCTCGTTGTCGTAACCCCACTTGAAGGCGTAGTTGCGGTTCGGGTCCACGCCGTCGCCCGCCGTGATCTGCCCGTCGCCGTTGTTGTCACGCAGGTTCTTGCGCCACAACCGGTTGCCCTCGGTGAACGTGAAGTCGTAGCCGTCCGGGTTGACCACCGGGAAGAAGTACAGCTCACGCGTCTTGATCAGGTTGGTCAGCTCGGCGTTCGTGCCGTAGCCGTCGACGTAGTGGTGCAGCAGCCGGCGCACCATCTCGGGCGTGATCCACTCCCGGGCGTGCTGCGCCCCGTTGTAGACCACCGACGGCTTGAGCCCGTCGGGCAGCACGCGCGCGCCCAGGCTCAGCTTGATCCCTCGGATCGGCTTGCCCTGCACCGAGTGCCCGATCGTCAGCAGCTTGGTGATCGACGGGTACTGCGCCGCGATCTTCTCCAGCTCCTCGCGCAGGCCGCCGGGCCCGCTGTAGGGCCGGTACACCACGTTGCCCGCCAGCGCCTGCTTACGCAGCGCGTCCGAGGCCTTCTGGCCCCGGATCATCTTCACCGACAGCGGCACACCACGGCCGGCCAGCCGCGACGCCTCCACTTCGGAGAGCACCGCCTCGACCTTCACCTTGCCGCCGGGCAGCGGCGCCGTCCGCAACTCCTCGTTGTCGATGCCGAGCTTGCGGAACTGTTCCAGCTGGCTCTGATCCAGCTCGCCCACGTACACGTCGAGCGGGTTCCTGGCCCGATCGCCGTCACCGACGGGTTTCGCGCTCGCCGGCACGACCAGCGCGATCGCGCCGACCATGCCGAGGCACACCGCCACGACTCGAAGTTTCCTCACTGCCCCTCCAGGGTGTCGAAGGACTCGCGCAAGGAGCCTTTCGGAACACCGTTAAATGTGTCAATAGAACACGCCCGTTCCCGGCCGTGTGGTCGGGAATGTCACCGGTGAGGGGCAGACTGGTGGACGCGGCGCCTGGCCCAGGCTAGAGGTGCCGCGACCGGCGGCACGGGAGGCGCGGATGGTCACGGCGGAACAGGTGCGGCAGGTCGCGTTGTCGTTACCCCGGGCGTACGAGGCATTGGTGCGCGACCGGGTCAAGTTCCGGGTGGGGCGGATCGTGTTCGCAGCCCTGTCAGCCGACGAGACGGAGCTGGGCTTCGGCTATCCGAAGGAGGCGCGCGACGCGCTGGTGGCGGCCGAGCCGGACAAGTACTTCCTGCCCCGGGCGTCCGACCTGCGCTACCACTGGGTCGAGGCCCGGATGGCCGCGCTCGACTCCGACGAGCTGCCCGAGCTGATCACCGATGCCTGGCGCATGTGCGTCCCGAAGCGCGTCGCCGCCGAACACCTGCGCACGCTCGGGCTGAAGTGAAGGTGAGTAGGGCCGGCGGGATTCGAACCCGCACTGGCGCGGACCTAAACCGCGTGCCTCTGCCGTTGGGCTACGGCCCCAGGGGCATCTGATGTGCCCGAGCCATTCTCGCTCATCGGTGGCGGCAGCCGTGACCCAGGGGCACGCCACATCTCGCGCGTGCCCCGGGGCGGTTTCAGTCGATCTTCAGGTCGCGGCGGAGCTTGGCGACGTGGCCGGTGGCCTTGACGTTGTAGAAGGCGTGCTCGATCTGGCCCTTCTCGTCGATGACGAAGGTGGACCGGATGACGCCCTGCACGACCTTGCCGTAGTTCTTCTTCTCGCCGAACGCGCCGTAGCTGGTGAGCACGGCCTTGTCCTGGTCGCTGACGAGCGGGAAGGTGATCGCGTCGCGCTCGACGAACTTGGCCAGCTTCGCGGGCGCGTCGGGGGAGATGCCGACGACGGCATACCCCTTGGCGGTGAGCGAGGCGAGCGAGTCGCGGAAGTCGCAGGCCTGGGTGGTGCAGCCGGGGGTCATCGCGGCCGGGTAGGCGTACAGGACGACCTTCTTGCCGCGCAGGTCGGACAGGCTGAGCGTGCCGCCGTCGGCGGTCGGCAGGCTGAAGTCGGGGGCGGCGTCGCCGGGGGCGAGTCGTACGTTCTCCGTCACACCGGCCACCCTATCCGTGTCGTCTGCCTGCGCAGGTGAGGGCAGGACCGACGCAGCTTATTGCAAGTCTTTTGCAACAACCCTAGGCTGGCTGAGTGAATATCGCGATGCACATCTCCAACGGCATCATCGGCGGGCCGGTCTCGCTGGCGTACGGCGTGGTCGCCGTGGGGCTGCTGGCCCTCTGCCTGGGCCGCGCGCGCCAGGACCTCAACGACCGGCTGGCCCCGATGGCCGGCCTGGTTGCCGCGTTCATCTTCGCGGTGCAGATGCTCAACTTCCCCGTGCTGCCCGGCGTCAGCGGGCACCTGCTCGGCGGCGCGCTGGCCGCGGCGCTGGTCGGCCCGTGGGTCGGCGCGCTGTGCGTCTCGGTCGTCCTGATCGTGCAGGCGCTGGTCTTCGCCGACGGCGGCATCAGCGCGCTGGGCCTCAACATCTCCAACATGGCGCTGCTCGGCACCGCTGTCGCCTATCTGGTGCTGGTCGCGCTGATGAAGTTGCTGCCGCGCACGGCCGCGGGTGTCGGCCTGGCCGTGTTCCTGGCCTCGATCGTCTCGGTGGTGCTCGCTTCGCAGGGCTTCGTGCTGCAGTTCGTGCTCGGCGGTGAGGTGCCGCTGACCATCGGCTACGGGCAGATCTCGGCGACCATGGCCGGTATGCACGCGCTGATCGGCATCGGCGAGGGCCTCATCGCGGCGGCCGCCGTCACCACGGTGGCCAAGGTGCGACCCGATCTGGTGTACGCGCTGCGCGGCTCCCGCCTGGAGCAGCCCGCGACGGGCGGCGTACCGACCAGGGTCTTCGTGATCGGTGGCCTGGCCGTCGCCGCGGCGCTGGCCGGCGGTGTCAGCTACCTGGCGTCGGGCTCCCCGGACGGTCTCGACGCGACCACCCTCACCGGCTGCACCGTCGACGCCGACGGGGTGATCACCGGCGGCAGCTGCATCGCGCAGCAGGCAGCCGACCATGAGCTGGGCGGCTCGTTCCTCGCCGACTACGGCATCAAGGGCCTGGACAACGCGACCGGTCTGGCCGGGCTCATCGGCGTCGCGCTGACCTTCGCGATCGGCCTGGCGATCTTCTGGGCCGTGCGCCGCCGCCGGCACGCTGCGGCCGAGCAGGCCCCGACCGCCGTGGCCGCGGAGAAGTAGCCGTGGGCGCGGGGCACACCCATCCGATGTACGTGCACGGGCACTCGTCCGTGCACCACTTCGCGCCCGAGGTCAAGATCGCCGCGTCGGTGCTGTTCACCGTCGTGGTGGTGGCGACGCCGCGCGAGCTGCTGCCGGCCTTCGGGGCGTACGCGATGATCGTCGCGGTGCTCGCGGTGCTGGCGCGGATCCCCGCCGGGTGGCTGGCCCGGCGCAGCCTCA
The DNA here is from genome assembly GCF_040648615.1 of Catellatospora sp. NPDC049111. Taxonomy (NCBI): domain Bacteria; kingdom Bacillati; phylum Actinomycetota; class Actinomycetes; order Micromonosporales; family Micromonosporaceae; genus Catellatospora; species Catellatospora sp. NPDC049111. The sequence continues at coordinate 301,097 of NZ_JBEZEB010000002.1, forward strand.
TCGAGCTGCCCTTCGTGGCGACCGCGGTGCTGCTGCCGTTCTTCGCGGCGGGCCCCCGCACCGACGTGCTCGGGCTGTCGGTGGCCGTCGAAGGGCTGTGGGCCGGCTGGAACATCCTGGTCAAGGGCACGCTCGGCGTGCTCATCGCGCTGCTGCTGGCGGGCACCACCCCGGCCCGCGACGTGCTGATCGGCCTGGACCGGCTGCGCACCCCGCAGGCGATCACCCAGATCGCCCTGTTCATGCTGCGCTACCTGGACGTGCTCGCCGACGAGGCGCGGCGCATGCGCATCGCCCGGCTTTCCCGGCTCGACGACCCGCGTTTCCTGTGGCAGGTGCGCGGCTTCGCGGCCGGGCTCGGCACGCTGTTCCTGCGCGCGTTCGAACGCGGCGAGCGGGTCTTCCTGGCCATGCGCTCGCGCGGCTACACGGGGCGGCTGCCCGCGGCGCTGCAGGAGCACACCCGCGCCACCGCGCGGCAGTGGGCGATCGGGGCGGTGGTGCCCGCGCTCGCCGTCGTGGTGCTTCTGGCGGATAGGTTCCTCCTATGACCGCGCTGCTGCTCGACGACGTGCGATACGCCTACCCCGACGGCCACCAGGCGCTGCACGGCGTGAGCCTGCGCATCGAGCCCGGCGAGCGGGTCGCCCTGCTCGGCCCGAACGGCGCGGGCAAGACGACGCTGGTGCTGCACCTCAACGGCATCCTGCCGGCGTCCGGCCTGACCGGCTCGTCCGGCTCGGTGTCGGTCGGCGACCGCACCGTCGACCCGAAGGACCGGCCCGGCCTGGCCGAGATCCGCCGCCGCGTCGGCCTGGTCTTCCAGGACCCCGACGACCAGCTGTTCCTGCCGACCGTCGCCGAGGACGTGGCGTTCGGCCCGGCCAACCTGGGTCTGCGCGGCGCGGAACTGGTGGCGCGGGTCGACGAGGCGCTGGCCGCGGTCGGCATGGGCGACGTCAAGGACCGGGCTCCGCACCACCTGTCGCTGGGCCAGCGGCGGCGGGTCGCCGTCGCCACGGTGCTGGCGATGCGGCCCGACCTGCTGGTCATGGACGAGCCGTCGTCCAACCTGGACCCGCAGGCGCGGCGCGAGCTGGCCGAGATCGTGCTGGGGCTGGACGTGACGCTGCTGATGGTTACCCACGACCTGCCGTACGCGCTGCAGCTGTGCCCGCGCTCGGTGATCCTGGACGGCGGCCGGATCGTGGCGGACGGGCCGACCCGCGAGCTGCTGTCCGACACCGAACTGCTGGCCCGGCACCGGCTGGAACTGCCGTACGGATTCGCGGTCCCGGTGGCCTGACGCCACCGGGACCCGCCGTCGGGCGTCAGCGCCCGCGCACCTGCTGGCGGACCGTGGTCCAGACGCGGTTGCCGAACCTGGTGTGCCGGATCCGGCGCAGCAGGCGCACCGGGGCGCTCTCGGGCCCGAACGCCGCCGGCCGCGCGGTGACCCGGGCGTAGGTGCTGCCGGTGGCCGGGAGCGTGGTCTCCGGCTCCAGATGCTCGGCGGCGACCGCCAGCGTGGTGAACTGCTGCAGGATGCGCGCGTCCGGGCGACCACCCAGCCTGGTGCTGCGCAACGCCTTCTCGACTGCCGGTTTGTGCATGAGCCCGGCGAGCGTGCCGTCCGCGGTGTCCAGGAGGTCGCTCACCGCCGCCACGCCGTCGCCCTCCCAGACACGGGTGGCCGTGGACCGCCCGGTGTGGAGGCTGACGAAGGGCACGTCCGCCCACTCCGGCACCAGCCGGGCGATGATGCCGGTGTGCAGCAGCCGCTCGCGCTTCTGTTCCGGGGTCAGCGCGAACGTGGTGGCGACGAAGCCTGGCGCCAGGAATGGAGTGATCATGCCGGTGGTGTACGCGGAGGTGGACCAGCGGCGCATCCGTTCCACGAGGTAGAGGTAGTCGAGCAGGTGCAGCCCGCGTACGCCCCTCGCCTCGGCGTGCTGGAAGATGCCTTCGATCCGGTCCCGTTCGGCGGCGAACACGGCCGGCGCGATGGCCGCCGCGGGTGCGCCGGCGAGCAGCTTGCCCATGCCCGCCTGCCGGGGCGTGACCGTCGGGCCGGCGGCCGCCGGATACCAGTAGCCGACGGCCAGTTCGCCGGCCGCGCCGGTGTACGTGGCGGGGCTCATCCGCTCGGGCGGCAGCGGTGAGTCGGCCGGGCGGGTCAGGTAGCTGGACGGAAACTGGTGGTCGTAGCGGTCGCGCAGGTATCGGGCGCGCTCGCGCAGGCCGGTGTTCAGTACCTTCGCAGGGGCCCCGGCAAACCGGAGCACGTGTTCGGGATCGAGGCCGCGCCGGTCGCGCAGCAGCTGCACCAGCTGCTGCGCCACCCGCCCCTCGGCCGCGGTGTCGGTGTAGGTGAGGAAGCGGGGAAGACGATCGGCCGCGACCAGCGTGGCGGCGATCAGGCGGGAGTCCTTGCCGCCGGACAGGCCGAGGGTGATCTGGTCGGCGTAGAGCCGGGGCACGCCGGCGGCGACGCGGGTGAGCGCGTCGGCGGCTCGGTCGAGCTGCTCCGCGACGGGGCGGCCCTGGCCGGCGAGCCCTTCGGCGACCACGTCGTCGACCGCGTACCGGAGCTCGCTGTCCAGGCGCCAGCCACCACCGGGCAGGCGTCGCCCGGTCGCCCGCTCGCCTGGGCGCAGCTGCCGGGTCCCGGCCACCGGGGACAGGTCCCCGCCGAAGTGCCCGCAGACGGTGTACGAGGTCCAGCCGGCCAGGTCAGGCCGCGGCGTCCCGTGCAGGAACGTGGCGAGCAGTCCCGGCCGGGTGCAGTAGGCGGTGACCCCGTCGGCGGTGCCGGTGAACACCCGGGCCATGCCGAGCCAGTCCTGCTGCAGACTGAACCGGTCGGTGTCGAGCGCCAGCAGGCCGAACGGCGGCACCACGGCACGGTGCACGTCCTCGGCGGCCAGCAGCCGCTTGGCCAGCGCCGCCGCGCCGCCGTCGGCGTCGACCCCGACGGGGATGCCGAGGGAGACCGCGGTGACCGGACCGGCGGTCTCCACCGAGGGCCACCGGAATGCTCCCCGGTCGGCAGGGTGCAGGACGGTGACACCCCAGTCCTCGCCACCGAAGTCGTGTCGCGTCCACGATGCCGGCACGAGCCCGTCGAGCGCCTGCGTGAACCGGGCCGCACGCTGCGATCGCGCCTCATCGGACACCGGGACATGGGCAAACCAGCACAGCATGAGCTGCATCAACTACCCCCAGGTCGACTGCTGAGGGCGCAACTTAACGCGCTCGTAACGTTGTTGCTGTCCCTGATTCCTGTTCGGGGGGATAGCCGACCGAAAAGCTGACCTCAGATTGACCGGGGATCGGGTGGCGATCCGCCACCCGGGGTCAGGCGGGCGCTGCCGGGGTGGTGCCGGCCGCCGGCGGGCTGACGTCGGTCGGCACAGTGCCGTCCGACGGGTCTGCCGCGCTGCCGGAGGTGGTGCCGCGCAGGCGGAGCATGCCGGCCGCGGCGACACCGACGCCGAGGGCGATCACGGTGGCGACGACGACCCGGGCCGTGGTGTCGCCCCACGGGATCGGGGCGATCGAGCGGTGGAACACCGCCGCGTTGACCATGCCCGCGAACAGCCCGACCGCGGCCGCGCCCAGCGCGAGCGCGAAGTCGCCCGCGGCCCGGCGGGACAGCGAGTACGCCCCGGCGGCGATCGCGGCCAGCGCGCTGACCACGGCCCACAGCTGCACCGTGAGCAGTTCCAGCAGGATCGGGCCGAGGGTGTGGTTGCCCGCGTCGAGCTCGCGCCCCACCGCGTACGCGAGCGCGAGCACCCCGGCGGCGATGGCGGCAGCGGCGAGCACGACGGTGATCGCGCGAGGGCGGCCGCGGACCAGGCCGAGCAGGGCGACGGCTAGCGCACCGGCGACGGCGGCGATCCACCACGTCGTCGGGTTCGGCGGCGGCACCCAGTCGAGCACGCCGGTGACCTGCAACGGGGTCACCTCGGTGCGCATCGGCACGGTCCACTCGCGAATGCGGTGCGGCTGGTCCGGCGCGGCGGCCACGGCGGGCGGCTCTGCCGGCTCGGTCCAGATGGCGCGCTGGTCGTGCCAGCGGTACACCGGCTCGTCGCTGACCTTGCGCCACTCCGGGGGCACCGTCGGGTCGGCGTGCGCGGGCGGGTCGACGTGCGCGATGGTGATGTTGAGGTACGTGGCGGGGGAGTGGATGTTCTCGTACACCCCGTCGGGGCGTACCTCCAGATAGGGCTCGTTGCTGTAGCCCAGGACCTCGACCGGCTTGCCGCTGTGGTTGGTCAGCTGCAGCCGCGCGCCCGCCTCGATCGTGATCACTTCGAGGCCGGGCAGGTCGGGCGTGCCGGTGATGACGGTGCGGTAGTTCGTGGCGTCGGGGGCGTCGGCCCCGTGCGCGGCGGCGGGGGAGGCGAGGGTGAACAGCAGGGTGAGCGCGGTCCCGAGGACCGCGCCCACCCGCCGTGCCGTGAGGGGTGTCATCTGCTCCTGCTCAGGTCAGCTCGCCGACGGGGTGGCTCCGCCGGCGGCGGCGACCGCGGCGGCGATCTGCGCCGCGCTCGCCTGGGTGGGCTTGCCGTTGACCAGGACGGTCGGGGTGCCGGTGACCCCGGCTCGGCCGGCCTCCTCGCTGACGTGGTTGGTCCAGGTGAGGAAGCGCTTGTCGCGTACGCACTGGGCGAAGTCGTCGCCGAGCCCGGCCTGCCGGCCGAGCACGATCAGATCGTCGTCGGTGGGCCCGGCCCCGCCCTCGGCGGGCTGGTTGTCGAACAGCACGTCCGAGAACTCGGTGAACTTGCCGTACTCGGCGGCGCAGCCCGCGGCGGCCGACGAGCGCGTCGAGTACCGGTTGGTGGACGCGCCGTCGAGGTACGCCACCGGGTGCGTCACCAGGGTGATCTTGCCGTCGGCGGCGAGCTGCGCGATCGAGGCGGCGGCCTCGTCGTGGAAGCTCTTGCAGTGCGGGCAGAGGTAGTCGACGTACTCGTCGACGACGACCGGCCCGCTGCCGGTGACGATGCCGTTGCCGGCGGCGTTGGCGCCCCGAGGGGCGGTGTAGTCCGTCGTCTTGGAGCCCGCGTAGATGCCCCAGCCGATCAGACCGGCGATGACCAGCGCCGACACCGCGGCGATGGAGATCCACATGGTGCGCTTGCGGCGCTGCTCCTTGGCGATCTGGTCCCGCACCATCCGGGCAGCCGCGTTCTGGTCCTTCCGGCTGCTCATGCGCTCACCCGCCCGGCGCGGTCAGGCCCGTTCGCGGCGGGGCGCGGTGTGCTCGCTCGATTCACTTTCTTCCTCCAGCACGTCGTCATCCGCCGGGAGTCCGGCGGAGAACGGTCGGTCCAGTCGTGCGTCGAGGGAGAAACGGCTGACCGGGTAGATGATCAAAAAGATGGCCATCGCGAGGAAGGCCACATCCCGGAAGATCTCCGGAAGATAGTTGGGCGTCACCCCGGGCGGCAGCTGCCCGCCCTTGCTGAAGCACCCGCAGTCGATGTTCAGGCCGCGGGCCCAGGCCGAGCTGATGCCCGCGATGAAGGCGACCATCATGCCCGCCGACAGCCACGCGGCCAGCCGGGTGGCGAGGCCCACCAGCAGCAGCAGGCCGACGACGATCTCCACGAAGGGCTGGATCGCGCCGACGACCATCGCGGCGTCGTACGACATGATCTGGTACGCGTTCACGGCGCGGCCGTTGGCGGCCAGGTCGGTGACCTTGAGCCCGCCCGCGACCAGGAAGATCCCGGCCAGACCGAGCCTGACCAGCAGGCTCACCCACGGCTGGGCCCTGCTCCAGCCGGTGCGCTCGTCCATCGTTCTCCTCCTTCGCCCCCGCGCGCCGCCTCAGGCGGCTAAGGCGCTAACGACGTCGTCCACCAGTTCGGCGCGGGCACGCGCGACCCGGGACCGGATCGTGCCGACCGGCACCTCCTGCACCGCGGCCGCCTGCTCGTACGACAGCCCCAGCAGCTGGGTCAGCACGAACGCCTCCCGGCGCTCCGGGGACAGCCGGTCGAGCAGCTGCGCCGCCCCGACCTGGCCCGCCGGGTCCGGATGCGGCCCGCTGACCAGCACCTGTGCGGCCAGGCGGACGCCCAGCCGGCGCTGCCTTACCACCGTACGCAGATGGTCGGCGCAGGTCCGCCGGGCGATGCCGAGCAGCCAGGTGCGCACCGTCGAGCGCCCCTCGAACGCGGGCAGCGCCCGGAACGCCCGCAGATACGTCTCCTGAGTGAGATCGTCCGCGCTGCCCGGGTCGACCAGGGCGGCCACGAACCGCCATACCTCGGCCTGGGTGGACCGCACGAACGCGGCCTGCGCCACCGGGTCGCCGGTGCGGGCGGCCAGCGCCCACTCGGTGGCCGGGTCGACGGCGGAATCCGCCTGCCGCGCCTGGGCCGCGGCGAGCGGCAGCTCGATCATCGGGGCCGGTTCCGCGCGCCCGCCATCCCGGGCGACGGGGACACCGTCGTCCGCGAGCGTGTCGTCTCGTGGCACGGGGGGCACGGGGAGCAAGCCTAACCGCCGTCCGGGCCCACTCCGGGCGGTGACGGCACGCGTGTCCTGGGACACCGGCGGGAACTGAACGGCCCCGCGCGGCGACTACCCGCCCATGACGAACTGCGACGAGGTGCGCGTCGGGCTGTCCGCGCGGCTGGACGGCGAGGCCGACGCCTGGGCCGCGCAGGCCGGGCTCGCGGCGGACGTGTTCGACCGGCACCTGGCCGGGTGCGCGGACTGCCGCACCTGGTCGCGGGCCGCCGAGCAGCTCACCCGGGCGGTGCGCGTGCAGGCGGTCGCGGTGCCCGACCTGACCGCGCCGATCCTCGCCGCGGTCGCGGCCGAGCGGCACGGCGCGGCGTCGGCCGCCCGGCGGCAGGCGCAGGGGCGGCGGCAGATCCTGCGGATCGCGCTCGGTGCGACCGCCGTCGTCCAGGTTCTGCTGGCGCTGCCGGTGCTGTTCGCGGGCGGCGGCGACCTGCACACCGGCCGGGAGGCGGCCTCGTTCGACATCGCGCTCGCGGTCGGCTTCGCGCTGGCCGCCTGGCGGCCGGACCGGGCCCGCGCGTTCGTGCCGGTGGCCTTCGTGCTCGCCGCCTGCCTGATCATGACCAGCGCGTTCGACGTCGCCGAGGGCGTGACCGCGCTGGCCCACGAGATCGGCCACGCGGCGGCGCTGGCGCAGGCCGGGCTGCTCTGGGCATTGAGCCGCACCACCACCTCGCGCGAACCCGCCCGCCCCGTTACGGTCGCCCCGTGAGTCAGATGACTGCCCCCCGCAGCACCCCCGCGCCCCATGATCACTCGACTTGCCAGGCACCTGTGCGAATGAGTGGTCAAGATACGCACGTATGCCAGGCAAGTCCGACGATCATGGACGGCGCGCACGGCGCGAGCGGCGCGCACGGCGCACGTGGCCGGCGGGCGCGGCGCGGCCGGGTGCGGGCGCTGCTGGCCGCGGTGGCGTTCCTGGCGTTGACGCTGCTGCCCGCCTCTCCGGCGTACGCGCACGCGGCGCTGCTGCGCACCAGTCCGCCCGCCGGGTCGGTGGTGCCCGAGGCGCCCCGGGACGTGACGCTGACGTTCAGCGAGCCGGTGTCGCCGGTCGCCGACAAGATCCGGATCATCGGGCCGGACGGGCAGCGGGCCGACCGCGGCAAGCCCACGGTCGAGGGCAACGTGCTGAGCATCGGGCTGCGCGAGGACGCCCCCAAGGGCACCTACCTGGTCAGCTACCGGGTGATCTCGGCGGACAGCCACCCGATCCCGGGCGGGTTCACCTTCTCGGTCGGCGCGCCCTCGGCCACCCCGACGGCGCTGCCCGAGGAGAAGGTCGACACCACGATCCGCAACCTGATCGCGATCGCCAAAGCGATCGGCTACGCCGGACTGGTGCTGCTGGTCGGCCCGGTGCTGGTGCTGACGCTGCTGTGGCCGGCCCGGCTCAGCCAGCGCGGACCCCGCCGGGTCATGTGGACCGGCTTCGGCGTGGTCGCCCTGGTCACCCTCGCCGGCCTGTACCTGCAGGCCCCGTACTCGACCGGCAGCAGCCTGACCGGGGTCACCGGCGGCGACCTCGGCGACGTGCTGGGCAGCCAGTACGGCATCGCGCTGCTGGTGCGACTGGCGCTGCTGGCGGTGGCCGCGTTCCTGGTGCGCCCGCTGCTGGCCGGGCGTGACGGCATCGTGGACCGGGTGCTGCTGCTCGCCGTCGCCGCCGGGGCCGCGCTGACCTGGCCGCTGGCCGGGCACCCGGCCGCGTCGCCGGTGCCCGCGGTGTCGGTGGTCGTCGACGCGCTGCACCTGGCCGGCGCGGCGGTGTGGCTGGGCGGCCTGCTCATGCTCGCCTGCTTCCTGCTGCGCCAGGCCGACAACCGCGAGCTGGGCGCGATCCTGCCGATCTGGTCGCGCTGGGCGGCGCTGGCCGTGTCGACCGTGCTGCTGGCCGGCGTCGTGTCCGGGCTGATCCAGATCGGCACGCCGCAGGCGCTGGTCGACACGACGTACGGGCAGCTCATGATCGCCAAGATCGTGCTGGTGGGCCTGATCCTGGCCGCGGCCTTCTTCGCCCGGCGGTGGACGAACAACGGGGCCGCGGACAACCCGCACCCGCTGCGCCGGGTCGTCACCACCGAACTGGCCATCGCTGCCGTCGTGCTGGCGGTCACCGGCGCGCTGACGCAGACCACCCCGGCGCGCACCGCGCAGGAGACCGCGCAGCTGCCCGCCCAGCCGGTCATCTACTCCTCGACCCTGACCAGTTCGCTGTACACGCTGCAGGTGGAGGTCGACCCGGCGAAGCTCGGCGACAACGCGGTGCACCTGTACGCGTACAAGGCCGACGGCTCGCCGCTGCCGGTCGTGGAGTGGAAGGCCACCGCGGCGCTGCCCTCGGCCGGCATCGAACCGATCACGTTCCCGCTGCTCAAACTCACCGACAACCACGCCAGCGGGCAGGTCACCCTGCCCACGCCCGGAGACTGGCAGCTGCGCTTCACCCTTCGCCTCTCCGAGATCGATCAGGATTCGGTCACCGCGACGGTGCCGATCTCATAGCGCTCGGTTCCGAGCCGTACGAAAGGTCCAGGCATGAAGATGACGCGCCGGTTCGGCGTGGTCGCGATGACGGTGCTCGGCCTGCTGGCCGTCGCTGTGCCCGCGTCGGCCCACGTCACGGTCAACCCGAAGGAGGCCGTGCAGGGCGGCTACGCCCGCGTGGCGTTCCGGGTGCCGAACGAGTCCGACGACACGAACACCACCAAGATCGAGGTGTACCTGCCGGAGGACGCCCCGGTCGCGTCGGTCACCACGATGCCGGTGCCCGGCTGGACGGTCGCCGTGGCCAAGCGCAAGCTGACCACCCCGATCGAGGTGCACGGCAGCCCGGTCAGTGAGGTCGTCTCCACGCTGACCTGGACCGCCACCTCGCCCGACGCGGCGGTCAAGCCCGGCCAGTTCCAGGAGTTCCCGGTGTCCATGGGCCCGCTGCCCAAGGTCGACAAGATGGTCTTCAAGACGCTGCAGACCTACTCCGACGGCACGGTGGTGCGCTGGATCGAGCCGCCGGCCAACGACGGCGCGGAGCCGGAGAGCCCGGCCCCGGTGCTGACGCTGCTGCCCGCGGCGGCGGGTGCGGCGGCGACCCCGGCGACGGACAACACCCTCGCCGTCGGGGACACCAAGGGCAGCGACACGGACTGGTTCGGCGTGGCGGGCCTGATCGCGGGCGTTTTGGCGCTGATCCTCGCCGGTCTGGCGCTGGCGCGTACCCGCAAGGAGCCGGTGCGCTAGTCATCCGCACGGTCGTCATCGGCCGGGTGCCCGCATCTGCCGGGCGCCCGGCCGCGTTGTCCCGGGAGAGCGCGCCTCGATCATTGGTGCGCGGAGAGCCTCGCCGCCCCACCGGCGAGCCCTGGGAGGTCACCCGATGCGCGCTGTCCGTGTTGTCGTCGGTCTGCTGGCCCTGCTCGTGGCGGTGCCCGCGCTGGCCGCGGGCGGCGGAGCGGCCTGGCTGTCCGGGCACGACAGCCCCGACGGGGCGTTCCACGCGACAATCGCCCCGCCGAAGGACCCGAACCGGGTGCTGGTCGTGCCCGACCTCGACGCCCTGCTGCAGCGCGACGTTCCGTACGCGCGGGTCGGCACGACCACGCTGCGGCTGTCGGCCAGCTCGGCGAGCACGCCCGCGTTCATCGGCGTCGCCGCGCCCGACGAGGTCGCCGCGTACCTGGCGGGCATCCGCTACACCGAGGTGGCGCAGACCGTCATCGGGACGGGGCCGGTGGTGCTGCGTACCAACCGGATGGACGCGCCCGGCCGGGATCCGCGCGACCCGCTGGCCCAGGGGTTCTGGCTGCGGCAGGGGCTGGGCTCGCTGTCCTGGAACCCGCAGCTGGACCGGGGCCGGCACCTGGCCTTGGTCGTGGTGCTGCGGGACACACCGGCGGGCGAGCCCGCGCTGCCGTCGGACGCCGCCACCCTGGACGTCGCGCTCAGCGCGAGCTGGCTCGGCTCGGCCTCCTGGGGCCTGCTCATCTTCGGCATGGTGCTGCTGATCCTGGCGTTCGTGACCCTGTCCTGGCCGGCCCGGACGGGTGAGCCGCCGGCCGACACGGACGGCGACGGCGCGCTGACCGCACTGCTGTCGGACCACACCCGGCCGGTGCTGCCCGGCGACCCCGACGCGGTCACCGTGCTGCCCGCGCCCGGGCAGCGTGCACCGCAGGAAACCGAGCCGGGGGTGCGCAGCCCGCAGGCACCGGGGCCGGGCGACCCCGCGTCGCAGGGGTTCGAGCCGGGCACGCGCGCGCCGCTGACCGTTCCGTGGGCCGGGGCGCCCTACACGGGCCCGGCCGCCGCGCCGATGACGACCTGCCTGCAGGCCGCCGACACGGTGCCGGACCCCAGGCTCGCCGACACGGTGCCCGGGATCGATCTCGGCGACACGATGCCCGGCGACACGATGCTCGGCGTCAGGACGGCCGACGTCACCGTGCCCGCGATGCGGGCCGTCGCCGCGCCCGAGCTGCCGTGGCCACCGCTGCGCGGCACGCTGCCCGCGACGGAGCCGGTCCGGGAAGTGATCACCGAGGAGTTCCTGCGGGTGTGGCTGCCCCGGCCGGGCTGCGAGTTGCGGCTGGACCGCCCGCGTCAGCGCGCCTGAGCGCAAGTCGAGCGGCCCGCACGTACCGGCGTACGGGCCGCTCTCACCGGGGGAACGGTGTCACCACTTGGGGACCTGTCCCGGGGGAGACGTTGTCCCTGCCGTTCACGCTACGGCAAAACCGTCAGAACGGACAAGACTGGCTATATGGCCCTTGACGTGGGATAATCCCCTGGTCGATTGATCGGCAGGAAGACCAGCAGCACCAGGCTGAGCAGGACGTACGCGTTGCGGGCCAGGAACAGCCCCACGGTGTCCGTGGGCACCGCGTCCACGCCCCAGTCCACCAGCGAGACCACACCGATCACGCACACGGCGTACACGCCCGCGGCGAAGGCCAGCCAACCCCACCGGCGACCGGCCCGCGCCCGCTGCGCCGCGGCGAGCAGGGTCACCATCGCCGGCACGAACCAGTACAGGTGGTGCGGCCAGGTGATCGGGCTGATCAGGCCCGACACGAGGCCGGTCAGCGCCAACCCGGTGACCACGTCCCCGGCCAGCCCGGCCCGCGCCGCGCGCCACATCCCGAAAGCCAGCACCGCCAGCGCCAGCAGCAGCCACAGCCACTTCGCGGGCTGCTCCGGCGCGACCAGGCGGGCCAGCAGCCCCTGCAGCGACTGGTTGCCGGTGTAGTCCAGGCGGCCCACCCGGGCGGTGTCCCACAGGGCCGAGGTCCAGAAGTCCCACGAGGCGCGCGGCGCGATCGCGGCGGCCAGCAGGGTCACGCCCGCGGCCGCGCCCATCGCCGTGAACGCCGCCCGCCACTGCCTGGTGACCAGCAGGTACACGATGAACAGGCCGGGGATCAGCTTCAGCGCGGTGGCCACGCCGATGCCGACGCCGGTCCACTTCGAGCCGCGCGGCCCCAGTACCAGCAGATCCATCATGATCAGCAGGATCAGCAGCATGTTGATCTGGCCGAACGTGATCGTCTCGCGCAGCGGCTCGATCACCAGCACCAGCGGCGCGGCGATCGCCACCGCATACCAGGCCGGCCACCCCTGCCGCCGGGCCAGCGGCGCCACCAGCCAGTACGTCGTCACCACCACCGCGGCGACGGTGCCCAGCGTGAACAGCGCCTGGGTCACGCCCAGCGGCAGCAGCCCGAACGGGAACAGCAGCAGCGCCGCGAACGGCGGGTACGTGAAGTACAGCGCGCCCTGCACCCGGTCGGGCTGGGCGTAGTCGTAGAGGTCGTGCCCGTCGCCCCACCAGTTCACGGCGGACATGTAGATCTTCAGGTCGAAGAAGCCGTGCTCCACCCGCAGCCGCCAGAAGGCCACGGCGGCCAGCGCGAGCACGGCTATCACGGTGAGCACCCGCACGAGCGGGTCGCGGGTGCGGACCTGAGACATGGTCGCCACCCTATCCGCCAGGCGGCCGGCGGGGCACGCCCGTGGGCCCGACAGTGGCGGCACTGACAGTGCGCCCATACGGCGTACGCTGTGCCGGTGGGAGATCTGCGAAGCGCCGACCATCTGGTATGGATCGACTGTGAGATGACCGGCCTGAACCTGGGCAGCGACGCCTTGATCGAGGTAGCGGCCCTGGTCACCGATGCCGACCTGAACGTGCTGGGCGACGGGGTGGACGTCGTGATCCACACCGACGACGCCGCCCTCGACGGCATGGTCGACGTGGTGAAGCAGATGCACGAGAAATCGGGCCTGACCGAGGCGGTGCGCCGCTCCACGGTGACCGTCGAGCAGGCCGAGGACATGGTGCTCGAATACATCACCAAGTACGTCACCGAGCCGCGCACCGCGCCGCTGTGCGGCAACTCGATCGCCACCGACCGCGGCTTCATCGTCCGGGACATGCCCCGCCTCGACACGCACCTGCACTACCGCATGATCGACGTGTCGTCGGTGAAGGAGCTGTGCCGCCGCTGGTACCCCCGGGTGTACTTCGGCCAGCCGGAGAAGGGCCTGGCCCACCGGGCCCTGGCCGACATCCGCGAGAGCATCCGCGAACTGCGCTACTACCGCGAGGCGATCTTCGTCCCGCAGCCCGGCCCGGACGTCGACGAGGCCAAGCGCATCGCCGCGACGATGGTCCTGCCATAAGTAGTCGGGGACACAGCGATACCCGCTCGACGTGGCGCCGGGGGGTATGGCTATCATTGGTCAGTCGCCGCGGCCGCACGGTCAGCGGCGTGCAATGGTGGTCGTAGCTCAGCTGGTAGAGCACCGGGTTGTGGTCCCGGGGGTCGCGGGTTCGAGTCCCGTCGATCACCCCAGATGAGAAAGCCCCGGCGGGATTCCGCCGGGGCTTTTCGCTTGCCCGCCGCCCCCCCACGCCCCCGGCCCTTCGGGCCGGACGCGCTTCGGGCCGCAACTCTTAAAGAGTCGCGGCCCGAGAGGCGGTCTGAAGGCGCGACTCTTTAAGAGTTGCGCCAGGTGGTGGCGGTGGTGGCCGGGCTGGGCGTCAGGCGCTGGGGGTGCCGGAGACGGCCGGGGACGGGGTGGCGGACGGGTCGGTCGACGGGTCCGGGGTCGGGTCGGCCGGGGGGACGTACGGGATGGCGCTGCCCTTGACGTACTGCTCCCAGGTCTTGTCCCAGTCGGTCCAGCCGTTGCCGTAGTCCAGCTCGCGGGGCGTGCCCTTGGTCGTGATCGGCGTGCCGACCAGCGTGTTGGCGAACAGCCAGGCCGCGTTGGCCATGGACACGTTCACGCAGCCGTGCGACACGTTGCGGCGGCCCTGGTGCTGCACCGACCACGGCGCGGCGTGGATGAACTCGCCGCCCCAGGTCATCCGCTGCGCGTACTCCACCGGGGTGCGGTAGCGGTTGGCCGGGTTCGGGGCGTCCATCGTGTCGAAGACGGTGTTCCGCTTCTTCTCGATGATGATCATCGTGCCGCTGGACGACGGCATGGTGGGACGGCCCAGGCTGACCGGGATCGTCTTGATCACCTTGCCGTCCTTGTGCACCGTCATCTTGTGGGTCTTGTCGTCGACCCGCAGCTGGAGGTCCGGCCCGACCTTGCAGACCAGCGTCGAGTCACGGCGGCCGTAGTAGCCGCCGCCCATCGGCAGGCCGCCGGCCCGCACCGTCACGTTGATCTGCGTGCCGGCCTGCCAGAACGTCTTCGGCCGCCAGTGCAGCTCACGGGCGGTGTACCAGGTCCAGATGCCTTCCTGGAGCGGCTGGGTCTCCACCATCAGCCGGCGCTGCACCGCGGCCCGGTCGGCCTTGGCGATGTCCCGGCTGGTCTTGAAGATCAGCACCATGCCGACGCCGATCACGGCGTTGTCGGCGAGGAAGCTGCTGATGCCGACCAGCTTCGTCGGCTTGGCCATGGTGGTGAACGTGCTGGTGGCGGTGGCGGGCTTGCCGTCGTCACCGGTCGCGGTCACCGTCGCCGTGTACGTCGCGCCGAAGGCCAGCGCCTTCTCCGGCAGCCAGCCGGCGCCGTCCGGGTGCATCGCGCCCGGCACCTCGGCGCCGTTGGCGTCCTTCAGCGAGACCGTGGTCTGCACGGCTTCGGTCGCGGCGAACACGATCTCCGCGCTCGCCGGGACGTTCTTGGCGTCGGCGGCCGGGCCGCTGATGGTGACGGTCGCCTTCGGCGGCGTCTCGGCCGGCTTGTCGCCGTCACCGGTCGAGCCGTTCCAGATCGGGGACTTGTCGCCCGTGCAGGCAGCCAGGCCGGCCACTCCGGCGACACCCGCACCGGCCAGGCCGAGCGCGGTGAGCGCGCGCCGCCGGGTCATGGACATGGGGGCGGGGAGATCGGGGGTGGGCATAGGCTCCTCACCAAGATCGAGGGGTGTGTGCGCGAGGCGCTTGTCCAATACTGCCTCAAAGACGCTCGATCAAGGTTACGCGTTGCATCCAGTGAGCACGACCACCGACGCATACAGTGACAAAACGGGCTAGTTGATCGAATCTGTCGGGGACGGGACCGCCGCCGAGGGCGACGCGCTCACCGACGGTGACGGAGCCACCGCGGGTACCGGCTCCAGCAGTTCCTGCGGCACCGGCAGCGCGCTGCCCTTGACGAACTCCTTCCAGCTCAGGTCCCACGCGGTGAAGCCGTTGCCGCGTTCCAGCTTCACCCCCGTGCCCTTGACCGTCACCGGGTCGCCCACGTGCGTGTTCTGGAACAGCCAGACCGCGTTGCTGGGGGAGACGTTCAGGCAGCCGTGCGACACGTTGCGGTTGCCCTGGTCGCCGACGCTCCACGGAGCCGAGTGGATGAACTCCCCGCCCCAGGTCAGGCGCTGCGCGTACTGGATCTGCACCCGGTACTGGTCGCCCGGCTCGCCGGTGGTGTCGAAGATGGTGGACTCCTGCTTGTCCATGATCACCATGGTGCCGGAGGACGACGGCGTGCTCGCCTTGCCCAGGCTCACCGGCATCGACTTCACCTTCTTGCCGTTGCGGAAGACGTCGATGTGCTTGTTCGAGTTCTTGACGATCAGCTCCAGCTTCTCGCCCGCGATCTTCGCGGTGGCCTTGCGGTCGTCGTCGCCGTACCGGCCCTCGCCCATCGGCAGGCCCTTCAGCGCCGCCCGCACGCTGAGCACCGTGCCCGGCTTCCAGTACTCCGGCGCCCGGTAGGTCACCTGCCGCCCGCTCATCCAGTGCCACACCCCCGGCTGGGCCGGCGTCGTGGTCACGAACAGCCGCGACTCCACCTGCGCCCGCGACTTCTCGGGGATCTGCTCCGAGAACTCCACGACGACCGGCATCGCGACCCCGTAGGTGTGGTCGTCGAACAGGTACATGCCCGTGCCGACCTGCCGCTGCGGCTCCGCCATCGTGGTGAACGAGGTCGACTTCGTGATCGCCCGGCGGCCGTCGGTGGCCGTCACGGTGACCGAGTAGCGGCCCTTGTAATCCAGGGGCTTGTCCGGGATCCAGGCGCTGTTGTCGGGGCGCATCCGGCCGGTCAGGAGTCGGCCTTTGGCGTCGGCCAGGGCTACCGAGCGGACCGAGGCGTTCGCGGTGGTGATGCCGATCTCGGTGCTGACCGGCAGGTCCTTCTGTTCGGCTGCCGGGGTGAGTTCCAGGGTCTGGGCGGGTGGGGCCGGTTGGGGGGCCGCGTTCTGCTTGAAGCCGGCGGGGTCGCCGGTGTCGCAGGAGCCCAGTGGTACGAGGACCGCGGCCGTTGCCGCGGCGATGCCGAACCTGCGCAGTGCACCCATGACGCCACCTACCCGTTACCGCCGATATGTCCCGGTTCACATATTGCCGCAGGCGGGTGGGGCGTGTGGGCGGTTCTGACGGAATCTCGGGATCTGGCGTGGCGACACGGATGATCTTTGCGTGAGCGTGCTCACAGGGCGGGGTTGTGACGCTCCGTGGTGGGGAGGTTCGGGCGGTGTGGCGCGTCGTTGTGGGGTGATATGCGGTGTTCTGGAGGGCGGTTTGGGGCGGTTTGGGAAGGCGCACCGCGAGTCCGCTAACCGATTGGAGAACCCCCGGATCGTCATGCTAAGGTTCTCTCCGTTGCCAACGAGCGCCGCTAGCTCAACTGGCAGAGCAGCGGACTCTTAATCCGCGGGTTCGGGGTTCGAGTCCCTGGCGGCGCACCACTGGTGTCGAGGGCGTATAGCTGAGAAGCTATACGCCCTCGATCTTTATGCGCTCCACGTGGGGCCGGGATCCAACTAGCTGCACGGACTGCTCCCGGACGGCGCGGGCGCCATCGAGCCCGGCGTCTTTCGCCGCAGCGCCCCGGGCTGGCTCAGCCCCACCCTGCACGGCGACTGCACCGACCCCCGCACCCTCGCCGAGCTCGACAAGGAGTGACCGCGCGCCTCCGGCCGTCACAGCGCCGCCCTGCGCAGCGGGGTGACGGCCAGCGCGGCGAGCGCGGTGAACAGCTCGGCGGCGGCGCAGATGACGAAGGACGCGGGCAGCGACGTGGCCTCCACCAGCGCGCCGAACGCCGTGTAGGACACCGGGACGAGGCCGAGCGCGGAGAAGGTCACCAGTGCCATGACCCGGCCCAGGTATCTCGTGTGGGTTCTGGCCTGGACCAGGCCGAGCAGCAGCGCCGAGGCGGGGCCGGAGGTCACGCCGAGTGCGGCGGCGGCTCCCACGGCGACCAGCAGGCTGGGGCTGAAACCCAGCGCTCCGATGCAGAGACTGCCCGCGATCACCCAGATCAGGCCGACGGCGGCCGGTCGCCGCCGGGGCCGGAAGCGGACCACCGACAGGGCGCCGACGGTCGCCCCGGTGCCGAAGCCGGCGATGATCGCGCTGAATCCTGCGGCCTGCCAGCCCCGGGCGTCTGACAGCAGGGCCACCCCGACGTTGAGCGGTGCGGCGATGGCGAGGTTGAGCACGGTGACGACGAGCAGCACCGGCCCGAGCACCGGCTCGCGGATCGCGTACGCGAGGCCGCCGCGCAGCGCCCGCCAGGTGCCCTCGGGCTCGCTCGGCCCGGCCGGGTGGGTGTGGTCGGCGGACGGGCGCAGCCGCAACGCGCGCAGGATCACCAGCGCCGCCACGAACAGCAGCGCGTTGGCCGCGGCGGCCGCGCTCAGCCCGCCCAACGCGACGATCAGCCCGCCCACCGGGGCCCCGACGATCGTGGCGACCCGCTCCAGGGTCTGCACCAGCCCTTGCCCGGCCGGCAGCGCGTCGCGGGGGAGCAGCTGCGGCGGCAGCGCGGCGGCGGCCGGCATGTGCGCGGCGTCGACGGCGCCGAAGACCATCGCGACGAGGGCGAGCGTCCACAGCCGCGGCTCCGCCGCGACCGCGAGCGCCACCGCGGCGAGCATCGTGACCACCCGCGCCGCCTGGCTGACGAGGGTCACCCGCAGCGCACCCCAGCGGTCGGCGAGGGTGCCTCCGAACAGGATCAGCACCGCCCGGGGCAGCGATCCCGCGGCCAGCACGAACGAGGCCTGGGCGGGGTTGTCCAGGCGGGTGGCCGCCCAGGCCAGGGCCACGAACCAGACCTGGTCGCCCAGCAGCGACAGACCGAATCCCGCGAGGTAGCGCAGGAAGCCGCGGTCGCGCCACACGGCGGGGGGCGCGTCGGCCCGTGTCGCCTCGGGGACGTCGACAGGGCCGGTGGCGGCCCGGGGGGTGGTCGTCACGGGTCCTCCGCTTCGCGGGGTCAGGCCGGGTTGCCGCGGGACGGGCCGGGGCGGTCGTCGAACGGGAACGCGTGGGTGAAGACGAAGACCTGCTCGCGGTCGGTGTCGTCGCCGCGCCGGGCACCCTGGGTCGCCGCCCGGGACGCCTCGCCCCACTTGTTCATCACGGCGTGCAGGTCCGCGGCGAACTCCCGCAGCTCGTCCAGGCTCAGGTGGAGCACCGTGTCGGTGGCCACCGCGGCGCCGGCCCAGTCCGGACCCCACTGCTCGGCCCCGGCCGCCTGCCACGCGTGCAGGCGTTCGAGCTGGCGCGCGACCAGCACCTGCTGCGCGGAGGCGAGTGCCTCGCGCCCGGCGGGCTGGCCCTCGAAGTCGGCGTTGGACCAGCGCACGCCGCCTGGGATGGCACGCCACCAGCGCTCGCGCCCGTCCTTGCCCAGCTCGGGCGCCTCTTCGATGTAGCCGTGCTCCGCGAGCTGGCGGAGGTGATAGCTGAGCGATCCCGGCGCGCCGGGCACGTACGCGGACAGTTTGGATGCCGTTGCCGGCCCGCCCGTGGCCAGCACCTCGTAGAGCCTCAGCCGGACCGGATGCGCGATGGCGCGCAGAGTTCGGAGATCGGTGATACGCGCCGTGGTCTTCGCCGCGGTCGCGCGTGGTTCCTTCGCCATGGCGCCATCCTATCAGATCCACAAAAAAATTTGTACATCTCCTATTGCGCGACTGCTATTGCGCAAATGTTCGCGTGGACTTTAGTGTCGATGGCAGCTCTTCCGGAAGGAAGAACGATCACGGGGAGGTGAATAGCATGTTCATCGAGGTCTTCGAGCTCGCCGAGCGCGACGCTGCGTCGTCAAGGGCTGATCCGCCCGACGCCCCGGAGCCGGTGAGCCGGCTCCCGGAGGTCGCCACGTCGGCCTCCTTCGCCAACAGCGCGCCAGTGCACCGGATGACGACCGCCCTTTCGGGCCAGTTCGAAGCCGGTGCACTGGCGTGTCTGCTCTCATCGACCGTCCAGCGGGGGACCTACCATGACCATGACCATCGAAGCCGCACCCGACATGCCTTCCGCCAACCGGCCCGGCCGCCTGCTGGCGGGCAGGGACGGCTGGTGGGCTGTGCACGAGGACCGCGTGGCCCGCCTACCCGGGCACGCCGCGCGGGAGACCGCCCACGGGCCCGAACTCGTCGACGAGGCCCGCGTGGCGCTGGAGGACCAGCACTTCTTCGCCGCGCCCGTGCAGACCACGTACGCGATCACCGTGCTCACCGCGACGGCCTGCAACCTCGGCTGCTCGTACTGCTTCCAGAACACCGCGCTACCGGCGGAGGGCTCGTTCGCGCCGCCGCGCATGCCCAAGGCGGTGCTGTCCGGCGAGGACGTGACCCGGATCGCCGACTTCGTACGCGGGCAGATGGCCCGCTACGGGTTCACCGAGTCGAGCCTGCTGCTGTTCGGCGGCGAGCCGCTGCTCAACCCGGCCGGCGCGCTGGACATGCTGCGTGCCATGCAGCCGCTGGGCCTGCACAAGGCCGAGATCATCACCAATGGGGTGCCGCTGACCAGGAGCCGCGCCGTCGAGCTGGCCGACGCCGGGCTCAGGCGGGTGCAGATCACGTTCGACGGGGCTCGGCACAACCACGACACGATCCGGGTGACCCGCAACGGCAAGGGCACGTACGACACGATTTTGCGCAACGTCCGCAACGCCGCCGAGGCCACCGACCTCAGCTGGCACTTCCGGGTGAACATCTCGCACCGCACCGTCGATTCGCTCGGCGCGCTCGTCGAGGATCTCGCCGCGGCGGTGCCGGCCGAGCGGGCGAGCCTGCACCTGGCCCTCATCGACGACATCGGTCTGGGCTACGACAACAAGGTCGCCTACACCGACGACTACCTGGAGAAGGTCGTCGCGCTGCACGACCAGGCCATCGGCCACGGAATGTACATCCCGCTGTCGAAGCCGCTCACCGCCTGCCAGTACTGCTCTGCCTTCGGCGGCACCCGGGGCGCCGTCGTCAACGCCGACGGCCGGCTCTACAACTGCTGGGAGACGGCGGGCCGCGACGAGGCGTGGGTCGTCGGCGACGTGAGCACCGGGCTTCCTGCCCGACGACGTCATCCGGGACCGCTGGGTCGCCTGCGACTTCGACATCAAGTCCCACGGCTCCCACGAGCAGACCCGGAAGTTCTTCGACCGGGTCGACGCCGCCGCGCTCGACGCCATGTACGAGCAGCGCCGCCGCCGCGCCACGATCTGATCACCCCAGCGACGGCCGCCGCCCCCGACCGGAGCCGTCACCCGGTCGGCGACGGCGGGCCGCTCAGCGACCGGGGGCGGGCGGCGACGGCGGACGGCGAAGGTGTCGGGCATGCCGAAGTAGGCTGAGGCCGCAGCCTGCTCGCCGATGGCACCGTATGGCCGTCGATCTCGGGGTATAGCTTGAGCTATAGTTGCGCCTGTGAGCCCTGCGGAGCAACGCCGTTGGAACGTGCGTACCAGCGCAGAGGTGCGCGAGTGGCTGCGTGAGTTTGCGCAAGGACGACGCCGACTCCTACCGCAGTGTCAACGTCGCGATCGACATGCTGGCCGAGACCGGGCCGGCGCTCGGTAGACCACTCGTCGACACGCTCAAAGGCTCCTTCCTGGCCAACCTCAAAGAGCTTCGGCCACGATCAGGCCGCGACGTGTCCATTCGGATCCTGTTCGTCTTCGACCCGTGGTCCCAGGCGGTTCTGTTGGTCGCCGGCAACAAGGCCGGGAACTGGGACGGCTGGTACAGGCAGGCGATTCCCAAGGCTGAGACTGGTTACCGAGCGTGGCTCGAGTTCGAGCAGAAGAGGAGGCAGGGGCTATGACCGACTTCCACGATTGGGAAGACGTGCGGGCCGAGTTGCACGACGGCGACGACGCTGCGCTGGAGAACGAGCGGGCCCGTACCCTCGCCTGGGCGCATGCCTATCACCTTGCGGAGGAGCGTCGCCGGCTCGGGCTGACCCAACGCGACGTGGCTCGCCTGATGAACGTCACCCCTGGCCGGGTGAGCCAGATCGAGAACGGTGACCTCGACGTCAACGAGGTGGCGACGCTCAGCCGGTATGCCCAGGCGCTGGGCGCGCGTATGCGCATCATCTTCGACTACGGCGACGACCTGCGGCAGATCGCCTGACGTTCCGCGCGGCCCTGATGGTCGAGGTAGGCGGCTGGTCGCAGTCGATGCCGGAGGTGGGTGGTGTCGGCAGTCCACCGTCTGCATGTGGATGTCGGCCCAGTCATCGAGCACGCAATGCGAATGACGTCGCGGCCCGGCGCGGTTAGGGTCGCGGCATGGCAGCGGACTCCGATGAGTGGGTGACCGTGTTCTACTTCAGCAGCATCAAGGCCCGGGTGTGGCACCGGGCCTGGGAGCGTTGACTGTTCCGGTGGGGCATGGACTGGGACCCGTTCACCGCTGACGACATGCGTCTCACCCACTACACGGTGGGGCGCGCCGACGGGACCCATGGTTGCTCCTGGGTCTGCACGGTGCGGGCGAGCGCGTTGCGGCGCCTGGGCATCGAGCCGCCCGAGGTGCGGAAGCTGGACTGACCACTCCGCGTTCGTCGCGGGCGGCGAGCCAGGACCGGCTGAGGGTGCGGCAGTCGTCGCCGCGGTCGGCATCGCGTCGGGAACTGTGATGCGTTGCCGATGAGATCGGGCGATACTGCGGTCGGACCGGTGGCAGAGCCGGGTTATTGCAGCGCCGAGAGCCGGACGCCGGGCACGCACGGGCGGTTCGAAGACGCGTGGGGCCGCTGGCGTGCCAAGCCCCACCGGGGGTTCGAATCCCCTTCGGTCCGCGCGTCGACCCCGGCTGGGGTCAGCCCGGTGGGGCGAGTCCCGGCTCCAGCGTTCTGCACGCTCGGCTGCCGTCCGCTTCCGCACCGTGATTGATCAACTGACTGTTCATGTGGACGATCCCCGCAGATCACCGCTGTCACCCGGTGAGTTCTCGAACGCTCGGCAGTGTCCCTGGCTGGTTGCGCTCCCAGCGCGCCACAGCACCTCAGGGATCCGGAGCGTCCTCCCTTGCCCCCATACGCACATCGGCCGCGTCGCGGCGCGACGATCGTCCTCGCACTGTCGGCCTTCACCGCCACCCTGCTCGCACCCGCCCCGGTGCAAGCGCACCCGTTCGGGGATCCGCAGACCGTCGCCATAGCCGCCGACGCCGCACGCCCCGAGGTCGTACACGTGCGCTGGAAGGTCGGCGGCGTCGACGACCTGACGCTGCTCGGGGTGTCGCTCGGCCTGCTCCCGCAGGACCGGGTCATGCTCGACGGCGCGGTGTTCTACCAGGACTCCGACGCAGCGGCGATTGGCCCGTCGACCGAGTTCTCCGCCTACCTGCTGAAGCAGATCACGGTCACCAGCAACGGTTTGGCGTGTGCGGGGGCGGTCGCCCCGCCGAACGATCTGGCCCGGACCGGCGTGACCATCGACTACACGTGCGCTGGACCGGTCGGCACGGTGGCGGTCGCGGTCCGGACCCTGACCGACCTCAACCCCGCGTACCGCACGCTCGCCACGGGCCCCGGCGGCGCACGCGCGGTGTACACGTCCGACCAGGCCTCGCATGACTGGGTACTCGGCGACGCGCCTGCGCAGGCCGCCCCGGACCTGGGCCGCAGCGCCGCCGTCCAGATCACGGCAGTGGTCGGCGGCGTGCTGGTCGCCGCCGTCGCCGCGCTGCTGGTGTGGCGCTGGTCGGGCCGTCGCCGTCGGCGGGTCGCGCGATGACTGCCGCGATACCCACCGCGTCCATTGCGGACCAGTTGCAGAGCATCATCCAATCGCCGGGGGTGCCGCCG
This sequence comes from Catellatospora sp. NPDC049111, assembly GCF_040648615.1. Lineage (NCBI taxonomy): Bacteria > Bacillati > Actinomycetota > Actinomycetes > Micromonosporales > Micromonosporaceae > Catellatospora > Catellatospora sp. NPDC049111. Next base: position 324,175 of record NZ_JBEZEB010000002.1, read on the forward strand.
CTCGCGTTCGGGCTCGCGTTCGTCGCGGGCGCGGTGCACGCGGTGGCTCCGGGGCACGGCAAGAGCCTGGCTGCGGCGTACCTCATCGGGTCGCGCGGCCGGATTCGCGACGCCGCCTGGCTCGGCGGCTCGGTGGCCGTGATGCACACCGTCTCGGTCCTCGTCATCGGCCTGGCCTGGACGTTCCTGTCCCTCTCGGACGTGCTGCGCATGGAGGAGCTGACCGGCTGGCTGCAACTGCTCGCCGGCCTGCTCGTCCTGGCCACCGGCCTCGCCCTGGTGCGTCGCCACGTCCGTGGCCACGGCCATTCGCACAGCCACAGCCACAGCCACAGCCACGGCCACTCGCACAGCCACAGTCATTCGCGCGGCCACGCTCATTCGCACGACCTTGACCACGCGCAGAGCCCTGACGACGAGCACGGCCCTGACCGCGCGCACATCGCCGACTCCGGCCACGTCCACGATGCCGATCCCCACAACGTGGACGGCCACGGTCATGGCTCCGGCAGGCGGCCCGGTCTGGTGCTGCTCGGGGTTTCCGGTGGCCTCACGCCGTCCCCGGCCGCGTTCCTCGTGCTGGTGACCGGGCTGTTCATCGGGCGGCCCGGGTTCGCGCTGCTGCTGGTGATGACGTTCGGCGTCGGGATGGCCGTCGTGCTGTTCGGCGTCGGCCTGCTCGCGATCGCGGGCAGTTCCGTGGTCGTCCGGGGTGCCCGGTCGAGCGGGGTCCTGCGTCTGGCCACCCGGGTGGCCCCTGTTCTCGCCGCCGCCGGCATCACGTTGTTCGGCGTCGGTGTCACCGCTGTCGCAGCGGTGCAGCTCACGAATGTCACCTAAGGAGACACCCCTCATGATCCACCGATTGCGCCCTAGCCGGCGACGCCTGCTCGGGCCGGCGCTCGCGCTGGCGCTGGTCGCCGGTGCGGGCACCGCGATCGTCTCGGTCGCCGCGGACGGTTCGCCGGCCGCGGCGTCGAGCAGCGGACCGACCCTCGACCTGCGTGAGGGCCAGACCCTCGAAGGCACCGTGCAGATTGACGCGGGGCCGGTCGCGGAGGACGACTCGGTCGTCTCCATCACTGTCGACGGCGTCACGGTCGACGCCGACAAGACCGCGGGCACCGCGCGCCTGAGCTTCGACATGGGCGGCAACGGCACGGAGGCCCGCTACCACAACTACCTCGTGGTCAACGGGCACACCGCCGACGCCGACCGGATCTACTTCCCCGACGTCGTCGGCGGCACGCGCGGCACGCTGGAGTTCCCAGGCTCGTGGCTGCGGGCGGGCACCAACACGGTCACCGTCAAGGCCGGTGCGAACTGGGTCGACACCACGAACGCGACCGCGGTCGGGGTAGAGCAGCTGCCGTACGGGGAGGGCCTGCGCTGCCCGAACTATGACGACTTCGCGCTGAGCAGCATCGGCCTGGGCCTGCTCGGGGTGGTGGCCGACGGCGAGCAGAACGCGTTCAGCTACAGCTTCGGCGACGGCACCTGCGGCAGCTCGAAGCGCCTGCTGAGCCAGCCGCTGACGTTCGTCGTCTCCGGCGAGCCGGGCAGCACCGCCGGGCTGAGCGCCGACCTGGACACCACGAAGCTGACCAACGGCTCGCACACGGTCTCCGCGACCACGGAGTCGGGCGCGCGGACCAGCGTGACCGTCGAGGTCAACAACGCTCCGGCCGGTGCGGCCAAGGTGACGCCCGCCGACGGCGCGCTCGCGCGCGGCACGCAGCTGGTGACCGCGGCGCTGCCGAACGGCAGCGGTGACACGGTCGAGTCGCTGGCGATCGACGGCAAGCCGGTCGAGAACGCGGAGACGCTCGCCGCGGGCACCGCGACGTTCGGTCTCACCGTCGAGGCGGGCAACTCGGCCGAGGCGAAGTACCACAACTTCGTCCTGGTCAACGGCAACCGGGTGGACCTCGGCGGCGACTACGGGGCGCTGGGCGCGGAGGACGTGAGCCTGCGGTTCCCGACCCGGTTCCTGCGGTCCGGTGACAACGTCGTCCAGGTCCGGACCGGTGACTACAACGGCACCGCCAACGGCGCGACCTGCGCCAACCACGACGACTTCAAGGTCACCCGGGCTTCGGCGAAGCTGGCGCTGAGCCTGCCGGGCACCGTCACGGCGGGCACGACGTACCTGGTGACGACGACGGGCACGACGGAGACGAAGGCCGAGACGACGGCGGCGTCGCTGGCGCTCGGCGACGGGACCTGCGGGCCGAACAAGGACGCCGAGTTCCACTTCGACATCGCGGGCGCGCCGACGGCCCGCACCGTCGGCACGCTCGGCAGCGGTGGCGACGCGCACCTGCGGATGTTCATCGGTGGCAACGGCACCGACAACGGATACGACAACAAGGTCCTGATCAACGGCATCCCGCTGGACCTCGGGGTGTGGGAGAAGGAGACCGCGGACGTCTCGTTCCCGAACGAGTGGCTGGTGCCGGGCGTCAACGTGCTGGAGTTCGTCGCGGGCAGCGACCACGGCAGCGCGAAGCCGGGCGGCTGCGACAACTTCGACGACTTCACCCTGCGCGACTTCGAGCTGCTCCCGGCGGGGGCGAAGGCGACGCCGCTGACCAGGATGCTCGCGCAGACGACGGTGACCATCGGCGCGGCGAGCTACCCGGCGGGTTCGCCGGTGACCGTGCACGTGGGTGACGGCACCTGTGGCAGCAGCTTCAACAGTGCGCTGGTCAAGGCGATGCTGTTCGAGGTGACGGCCGCCGACGGCGCGGCGCTGCCGGTGCTCGGCACGCGGGCTGACGTCGACACGACGAAGCTGGCGGACGGGGCGCACACCATCACGGCCGTGGTCGGCGGCAAGACCGCCACCCGGCGGTTCACCGTCGACAACACCGCGCCGGAGATCGACGGCAGCGTGCCGGCGCAGGGGCAGAAGCTCGTCGCGACCGTGGCGCTGAACGTCAAGGTCAAGGACGCCTCGGGCGTCGTAGGCACGCCGGTGATGACGCTGGACGGCAAGCTGGTGCAGCAGGGTGACCAGATCGGCCACGGCCTGCCGGCCGGGGCGCACACGATCGCCGTCACCGCGACCGACACGCTCGGCAACACCGGCACCCGGGAGATCCGCTTCACCAGCGCGAGCATCCCGGACGTCCCGACCGAGCTGACCGCGACGGTGTCCGACCCGAACGCGCCGTCGGCGCGGCTGACGGCGCGGATTCCCGGCGAGGAGGGCGTGCCGCTGACGGCCACGTTCACCAAGGCCGACGTGGTGACGCCGACCTCGGGTTACCAGGGCGAGGCGCTGGCGGTGCCGACCGCGCTCGACGTCGCGCACGATACGAACGTCAAGGTCGAGTCGCTGCGGCCGCTCGACGGGCAGACGGTTGACACGCCGTCCGGCCGGGACGTGGTGTTCCAGCGCTACGACCTGACCCTCGCCGAGACCGCGGCGTCGCCGACGCTGCGGTGGGAGGGCACCATCGACCCGAAGCGCCTGGTGGCGCTGCGGGTGTGGGACAAGGCGGCCGGCAAGTGGACGGTGCTCACCAGCTCGCGCGGGCAGGTCGGGCGCAGCACAGTGCTGACCGCGCCGCTGGCCGCCGGTTACCGGGACGGCACGACCGTGCACGTGCTGGTGACCGGTGAGGACCCGTTCGCCGACGACCTGTCGCCGCGCGACGCGTCCGCGGCCGCCGACAAGAACCACTTCGAGCAGCCGGGCACGTACGACTTCGCGATCTCGCACTTCACCGACACGCAGTACATCACCGAGGGCGCGGCGGGCGGCACGTACGACGACTGGGACGGCAAGACCGAGCCGTCGGACGTGATGGCGGCGGCGGAGCAGGCCATCTGGCAGGCGGCGTACCGGGCCGAGACGCAGTGGATCGCGGACAACGCGGCCAGCCGCAAGATCGCGTACTCGGCGCACACCGGCGACGTCATCGAGAACGACTACTACGACCCGCTGGCCAAGAACGCCGACGGCACGCTGGTCCGGCCGGGCCTGCACGAGCAGGTGGAGAAGGAGCTGGCGGTCTCGTCGGAGTACCAGAAGATCCTGGACGACGGCAAGGTCGTCAACCAGGTCATCGCGGGCAACCACGACAACCAGCTCGGCGCCGAGACGGGACCGGGCTCCCGGTTCAGCCGGACGTTCAGCGCCGACCGGTACTACGGTGTCGCGAAGTCGTGGCCGGCGGGCGCGTCGTACCACGCGTGGGACGAGGTCGTGAACGCCGACGGCACGGTCACGCCCGGCAAGGACAACCAGAACAACTACGTGCTGTTCAGCGCGGGTGGGCTGGACTTCGTCGCGGTGGGCCTGTCGTACGGGGTCACCCCGGCCGAGGCCCGCTGGGCTGACTCGATCTTCAAGCGGTACAAGGACCGCAACGGGATCCTGCTGTCCCACGACTACCTCAAGCCGTCGGCCAACCCCGACGGCCGCGGGGCGGCGTTCTCCGACCCGGACGGCTCGGCCCTCTACAAGGGCGTCGTCGAGAACAACCCGAACGTGTTCCTTATCCTCGCCGGGCACGAGCACGGCGTGGGCATCAACCTGAAGTCGAAGGTCGGCGTGACGGTGTCGCACGACGTCGTCGAGCTGCTGGCGGACTACCAGTTCTACACGGTGCCCGCGAGCGGCCTGTGGCCCGACAAGGTCGACGCCAACGGCAACATCGACCTCAACGGCGACGGGGTGACCGACCACAAGGCGGCCGACCGGCTCCAGTTCGGGGCGAGCTTCCTACGGCTGATGCAGTTCGACGTCAAGAACGCCGAGATGCACATCGACACGTACTCGCCGTTCCTCGACACCTTCGGGGCGACCGAGTTCGACATCCGCGCCGACGGCAGCCAGACCAAGCCGCGCTACAACGGCGCGGAGGACAACCTGACCCTGCCCGTCGACCTGACCAGCCGCATGACGTCGTTCTCGACCGACTCCCTGGCGGTGTACGTGCCCACGAGCGTCATCGCTTCCGACGAGGTGGCCGCCAACGGCACCGCCACGGTGACCTGGCCCGGGCTCAAGCCCGTGACGTCGTACGCCTGGATCGTCACGGCGCGCAGCGCCGACGACGGCGTGGCCGTGGCGCAGCCCGCGGTGTTCCGCACCGGCAAGGGCAAGCCGTCCGTGACGGTGACCTCGGCCTCGACGGACTGGGGCACGGCGGCGAAGGTGACGGTCAAGGTCGCCGCGGCCGGCCTGCCCGTGACCGGCACCGTCGAGCTGCGTGAGGGCGACAAGGTGCGCGGCTCGGTCACCACGACCGACGGCGCCGCGACGTTCACCCTGCCGGTGGGCCTCGCCGCGGGCAGCCACCCGCTGACCGCGTCCTACGCGGGCAGCGACCAGCTCGAACCCGCCCAGGGCAGCGGCACGGTGACGGTGAACCTGCCGGCCGCGTGGGTCGCGTCGAAGGCGTACAAGGAAGGGGATCGTGTCTCCTACCAGGGCAAGGTCTACAAGGCCTCCTGGTATGCGCAGAACCAGAAGCCGGGCGACCCGAACGGTCCGTGGCAGGAACTGGCCATGACCGAGGACGGCAGCACGGTCTGGACCGCGTCGCGGATCTTCAACGGCGGTGACGTCGTCGTCCACCAGGACAAGAAGTTCCGCGCTCGCTGGTACACCCGCAACCAGGCCCCGGGCGACCCGAACGGTCCCTGGGAGGAGCAGGCCCCGCCGTCACCCGACGGCAGCCCCGCCGCCTGGACGCCCACGACGGTGTACAACGCCGGCGACCGGGTGTCGTACCAGGGCCACGTCTACGAGGCGAAGTGGTACACCCGCAACCAGGCGCCGAGCACCGCGTCCGGCAGCCCCTGGAAGCTGATCAAGTAGCGGGAAACACGCAGGGCCGGGACCGTGACGGTCCCGGCCCTGCGTGTTCCTAGGGCCGCCGGAACAGCGCGGTCCACAGGAAGGGCTCGCCGAACAGTGGGGAGTCCTGCGGCTCGTCGCGCATGCGGCGCAGCTCGACCTCGGTCAGCTCGGCGAAGATGCCGCGCAGCGACTCCGCGGTGTAGGCGAGGCCGCCGTGCAGCCGCCCATGGCGGTAGAGGTCCACGTCGGACTCCTCGGAGCCCATGCCGCCCACGGCGAAACAGCTCAGGCCGAAGTGGCCGCCGGGGGCGAGAGCGCGGTCGAGCAGCCGCAGGTAGCTGATGCGCCGGTGCGGCGGCAGGTGGTGGAAGCAGCCCGAGTCGTAGATCAGGTCGTACGGGCCGGTCAGGTCCAGCACGAAGGCGTCGCCGCACAGGAAGCGCACGTCGACCGAGGCCTCCCGGGCGCGGTCCTGTGCCCAGGCGATCGCGGCCGGGGCCAGGTCCACCGCGTCGACCTCGAACCCCAGCCCGGCCAGGTGCACGGCGTTGCGGCCCGCCCCGCACCCCAGATCGAGGGCGCGACCGGGGGTGATCAGGCCGCGCTCGACGTACGAGGCCAGGTTCTCGTCCGGCTTCGCGACGAAGAACGGCACCTCCCGCGAACGGTCCGCGTAGAAGCCGTCCCACCAGGTCGCGCCGCCGTCGGCGGTCCAGCGGTCCGCGTCCGGCGCGAACAGGGTGTCCATGAGTCTCAGCACGTCGTCGATGGTGCGGATGTCGCGTTCCACGTGGGGCTCCCAGGGTCAGGCGGGCAGGGGGGCGGTGAAGATCTCGGTGTAGTGGTTGCTCACCGGATGGTCGCTGCGCATGAGCACGAGGGCGGGCGCGGCCCAGACCGGTCCGGCGTACGCGCCGAGCTGGTCGAGGACCTCGCGCAGCTCGTCGGGGCCGAGGCGGTCGCCGGGCCGGGCCAGGGTCAGGTGCGGCTGGTAGGGGCGCGGGTCGAAGGGCACGTGCCCGTCTGCCAGCGCCCCGCGCAGCCGGTTCGCGAGTTCGTGCAGGTCGTCGAGCTCGCCGTGCAGGCCGGCCCAGATCGCCGCCGCGCGCCCGTTGGGGAAGCGGCCGCCGCCGGACAGGCGCAGCCGTGGGGCGCGCGGGGTCGCCGCGGCGGTGGCGCTCATCGCCGCGATGGTCGTGTCGAGCTGGGCGGGGTCGAGTTCGCCGAGGAAGGCCACGGTGACGTGCCACTGCTCGGGCGGCACGGGGCGCAGCGACAGGCTCTCGGGGTGCGGCCGGGTGAAGGCGAGGCGGGAGACCAGCCCGGCCAGGTCGGTGATCGCCGGCGCGGGCGGGTAGACCGCGACGAACAGGCGCTGCGTAGGTGGCACGGCAGAACACGCTAGCGACCCGGCATCCGGCCCGTCTGCCGGGTGCCGGGATCGGCTGCCGGTGACACTGCTCCGAGCTGCTCGGATGGTCGTTCGGGTGGTGCATGGCGACGTTCGGGGGACACACACGGGAGAGGTCCTTCGTGGACAATCACGTGTGCCGCATTGATCACGGGGCGGCTCCACCAATGCGAACCGCGGCGACGCTTCGCGTACCCCTCGAGGACGTCATGTTGAAAACCTCAGCGAGGCGGCTGGGCGTGCTCGCCCTGTCCCTCGCCATCGGAACTCTCGGCCTGGGCGCACCCGCGCGGGCCGCCGACACCGGAAGCATCGTCGGGCAGCTCACCGACGGCGGGCAGCCCGTCTTCGGCGCGTCCGTCCAGGCCACCGCCGTGGACGGCGACGGCTGGGGCTGGGCCAGCACCGACGCCAGCGGCCACTACCAGCTCACCGACCTGCCGGCCGGGGCGTACCGCGTCCGGTTCGACCTGGACGGGCACCCGGGCCAGTACGCGTTCGGCCAGGTGAACTACCCCTCGGCGGCGCTGATCACGGTGCCCGCCGGCGGTCAGGCGACCGTCGACGACGCGCTGCTGCCGACCGGCACCATCACCGGCACGTTCCGCGACCGCGCGGGCAACGGCATGGCCGTGTCCGTGCGGGCCGACAGCACCGACGGCGAGGGCGCCTACGCGTACACCTACGCCGATGCTGACGGCCACTACACCATGCGGGTGCTGCCCGGTTCATACCGGGTGAGTTTCGAGGTCGCGTCCGGCGTCTACCAGTACGCCCCCGGCGCGATCGGCTACGACGGCGCCGCCGTGTATCCGGTGGCCGTCGGCCAGACGGTGACCGTGGACGACGCGAAGCTGCCCACCGGCTCCATTGCCGGCCGGTTCACCGAGCGCGACGGCACGGGCATCGGGGACGTGCAGGTGCAGGTGTCCAGCCAGTCCGGCCCGTCCTACGTCACGATGACCGACGGTGCGGGCGACTACCGCGTCGATGACGTCTTTGTCAGCGACGACTACACGGTCGCGTTCTACAGCTGGCAGCGGGAGTTCAGCCAGTACGCGTACGGCAAGATCGACAGCACTGACGCGACCGAGTTCACGGTCACCGCGGACGCGGTCACCCGGGTCGACGACACCCTGCTGCCGACCGGGACGGTGCACGTCACCGCGACCGACGCGCTGACCGGCGCTCCGATCCCCGCATTCTTCGCCGAGGCGGGCATGATCAGGACGAACGGCACCGACGGTCAGGCCACGCTCACCGGCGTCACCGTCGGCGCGCAGCGCCTGTTCGTGAGCGCGGACGGCTACCTCGGCGGGCACTCCACGGTGACAGTCACCGACGGCGCCACCACCGAGGCGGCGGTGGCGCTCACCCCGGTCGCGACGGTCACCACGACGGTCGTCGACGCTCGCACCGGCGCGCCCGTCGAGGGCTTCTGCGTGCAGCCGGTCGTGCCGACCGACCTGTACCTCGGGGAAGGCTGCGCGCAGAGCGACAGCGAGGGCAAGGTGTCCATCAACTGGCTGCGGGCCGGCACCTACCAGCTGTTCGCCTACGCGCCGCCGTACACGCAGAACACGTCGCCGTATGGCGCGCAGTGGGTGACCGCCGACGGCGGCACCGGCACCCAGACGCTGGCCACGGTCATCACCGCCGTAGCCGGGCAGACCGTCGCCGCGCCGACCGTCAAACTGGACCGGCGGGGTGTGCTCACCGGCACGATCCGGGCCGCCGACGGCACGCCGGCCAAGAACGCCTACGTCAGTTTCGGCAACTTCCACTACCACAGCGGCGACGGCAGCATCACCTTCCCGGCGGCCGCCGACGGCACCTACACCGTGGACTTCCTCGGGCCGTACCTGTGGCCGCTGCACTTCTACGCCGCCGACCACGCCCCGCAGTGGAGCGGCAACTCGGGCGGCCGCTCGGGCGCGACGAAGGTCAAGGTGCGCGCCGGCAAGACCGTCGTGTACGACATCCAGCTGCTCAAGGGCACGAAGGTCACGGTCAACTCGCCGCAGAGCGGCGCGTTCGTGGCGTACCACGCGGCGACCGGTGAGACCAGCGGCCGCTGCAGCGCCTGGCCGGCCACGACCTGCGAGATGCTGGTGCTCGGCCCGCAGAAGGTGCGCTTCAAGATCTGGGGCAGCGAGGAGGACTTCTGGTACGGCGGTGCCGACTTCGCCACCGCCACCTCGGTGAGCATCCCCGCGACGGGCACCCTGACGGTGAACGTCACCCGATGACGGCCCGGCCGGGGCGGGTTCGCCCGTCCCGGCCACGCCGGTCAGCTGAGCTCGGTGTTCGGGACCTCGCGCAGGTACGACGCGACCTTCTTGTTGTGCGAGCGCGCCTGCGCCGCCTTCTGCGTGATCGTGGTGCCCTCCTCGACCGACGGGTCGAGCCGGACCGAGCTGCGCACCTCGGACATGTTCCGGTAGACCTCCGGCGGCAGCGTCCGCGCCAGCTTCAGCACGTCGCCGTCGCTGGTGTATTCGATGACGTGCGCGAAGATTGCGTGCTTATCGGCCGGAAAGTCGATATCGCGTAGTGCTTGCTGCATCTGCAGCCACGCTTGGTTCTCCATCATTCGACTCTGATCCGTCGCCGTGCCGTACACGGCCTGTTCCCGGAAAATCCTGCGCCGAGCACGCCTGCCGTGATGGTCAGCCCGCGGTCGGCGCGGGCACCGGCGCGGGCCGCCGCCGGGCCGTGCCCGCCAGCCGCAGCCCGCCCGCGACGACGGCCAGCGCGACCGTCGCCGCGCCCGAGGCCAGCAGCGTGCCGCCCGGCCCGAGCCAGTGCACCAGCGGCCCGCCGAACGCGGCCCCGATCGGGGCGGCCGCCACGGTGATCGAACCCCGGGCGGCCAGCACCGCGGGCAGGTCCGCCGGGCCGGCCGCGGCCTGGAACAGCGTGATGTTGAACGCGGGGAACGGGCCGTAGATGATCCCGCCCGCGGCCAGCCCGACCAGGGTGATCCAGGTCGAGGTGGTGAACCCGAACGGCAGCAGGGCGGCGCCCCAGCCCGCGATGACCGCGATGGTGAACGGCCACGGCGCCACCCGCCGCAGCGCGCCCGCGAGCAGGCCGCCGAGCAGCGCGCCGACCCCGAACACGGCCCAGTAGACGCCGAGGAAGCCCGCCGAGCGGCCCAGCGTGTCCACGATGAACAGCGGCAGCGCCACCTCGACGGGGCCGTACAGGAAGAAGAAGACCGCGGTGAGGGCGAGCAGGCCGAGTAGCTCCGGCCGCCGGGCCAGCAGGCGGAAGCCGCCGGTGGTGCCCGCCGCCGCGGGCTCGGCGTGCGCGGTGCCGGCGGGGATGCGGCGCAGTTGGGCGGCCAGCACGAGGTAGGTCAGCGCGTCGATCGCGAGGGCGGCGCCGGGTCCGGTGGCGGCGACCAGGAGCCCGGCCAGCGGTGGCCCGACGATGATGGCGGTGGTCTGGCTGGTGCCGAGCAGGGTGTTGGCGGGCAGCCGTTGCTCGTCCGGTACGAGTCGGCTGACCAGGGTGTAGGTGCCGGCCGAGCCCCACGCGACGAGCAGGGACGAGAGCGCCAGCAGGGCGACGTACCCGGCGGGGGAGAGCAGGCCGAGCAGGTGCAGCACCGCGGCCGCGCCCAGCCCGCCGGCCCGCAGCAGGGCGTTGGCGGTGACCAGGGTGCGGGCGTCGACCCGGCGCAGCCACGGGGCCAGCGCCAGTGCGCCGAGCGCGGCGGGCAGCGTGTACGCGGCGACGGCCGCGCCGACGACCAACGCCTCCTCCTCCGGTGCGGCGATCCGGATGGCCAGCAGCGAGATGGTGACCACGCTCAGTCCGTCGCCGAGGTAGGAGACCGCCTCGCCGGACAGCAGCCGGCGGAACCCGGTCACCTGCAGGACGCCCCGGTAGGCAGCCGGGACCAGGCGTTTCGTCACGCGCATCGGCACAGCCTGCCAGCTCAACCACGCTTGAGGTCAACCCGCCCGCCGGCTCGCCGGCTCGCCCGCGTGGTCGATCATGAACTTGCGGACGTGTTCGACGGCGTGTCGCTCCCCTAACTTCATGATCGACGCGGGTATGGCCGGAACCGGGTGGGGGTGTCGTGACTCGTCCCGGTGACCGCCGCCCCGGATCCGGGAGACTTCCATGACCCTTTTGTTGAGGCGCTCCGCCGCCGTCCTGGCCGCCTGTGCCGTGTTCGCCGCCGGGTGCACGGAGCAGGGCTCGCCGTCCGCCGCGCCGAGCCCGTCGCCGGCGGCCCCCTCGCTCGCGCCCGGGTGCTCCGCCACCAAGGTCGAGAACGGGCCGCTGCCGGAGTGGGCGCGGGCCGGGTTCAGCGGGGACGCGCGGGCCGTGTACGTGCTCGGCGTGCAGGGCGAGATCGCCGCGGTGCTGTTCGGGCACCCGCTGACCTACGACCGCAAGGACGGTGTGAGCAACAAGATCCTCTGGGTGGCCCGGGAGAAGTACGAGACCGGCGACCTGACAATCAAGGCGCGGCTCGAGGGCACGGGCGAGCCGGTGCTGCGCGAAGTCTCCGGCGGGCCGGGACCGTCCATCATCGACCTGCCGCAGGCGGGCTGCTGGCGGGTGGAGCTGAGCTGGCCCGGTCACACCGACACGATGGACCTGGTCTACGCCGGCTGAACCGGCCGCGTCCGGCCACTGCGGACGATGGCTCTTGTCAACCCTACCGCCGCCCGGGAACTGCGGGTTATGGTGCACCAATGACGGACGGGAGCGCTTCCACGCTGCACCCGGGCGGGCCGGCCACGCTGGCCGAGGTGGCCCGCGCGGCCGGTGTCTCCATCGCGACCGCCTCGCGGGTGCTCAACAACTCCAGCCAGGTCAGCGCCGAGGCGTACCAGCGGGTCTGCGACGCGGCGAGCCGCCTCGGCTACCGCCGCCGCCGCGCCGCCTGGGGGCGTACGTCCGCCGGGGCGCGGGCCGTCGCGGCGGTGGTGCACGCCGGGCACCGGCTGGTGTTCACCGAGCCGTTCTTCGCCCGCTTCCTGGGCGCGGTGGAGACCGAACTGGCCCGCTACGACCTGCCGCTGCTGGTGACGAACGTGTCCGGCACGCTGGCCGAGACCGTCGGGCGCTACCTGCGGGCCGGCAACGTGGCCGGGGTGATCATCGTGTCGGATCACGGCCCGCTGCCGCTGTCCGGCTCGCTGGCCGCGCTCGGGCTGCCGATCACCGTGGTCGGCCGGCCACTGCACCCCTACCAGCTGCCCTATGTGGACGCCGACAACCGCGGCGGCGCGCGTGCGGCGGTCGAACACCTGCTCGGCAAGGGGTACCGGTCGATCGGGCACATCGCCGCACCGCCGGACACCGGCCCGGGGGCGGACCGGCTGGCCGGATACCGTGACGCGATCCAGGCGTCGGGACTGACCGACCTGCCCGTCGCGTACGGCGACTGGAGCCAGGCGTCTGCCGCCCACGCCATGCAGCGGCTGCTGGAGCAGCGACCGCAGCTCGACGCGGTGTTCGCCGCGTCCGACGTGATGGCCGCGGGTGCGGTGCGCTACCTGCGCCAGGCCGGCCGCCGCATCCCCGACGACGTCGCCGTGGTCGGGTTCGACGACCACGCGCTGGCCGCCCAGGTGCGCCCGGCGCTGACCACGGTCCGCCAGCCGGTCGAGCTGATGGGCGCGACCTGCGTGCGAGGCCTGCTCTCGGTGGCCGCCGGGGACCCGCCGGGCGAGTTCGCCACCGTCCTGCCCACCGAACTCGTCATCCGCGACTCCGCCTGACCGCACCTCGCCTTGCCCCGGACTCAATAGACGTTGGCCAATCACATCGAAAATCGGGCGGTCTGAGTCGATGTGATAGGCCAACATCTATGACAAGTGCGGCGCGGGCGCGGGTGCCGGGGTCACTCGTGGGCGGTCAGGTGCAGGCGGATGGTGGTCGCGCCGGGGCGGGCGTGCACGCGTACCAGGTCGCAGTGCAGGTGGGCGGTCAGCAGGGCGGCACCGTGGGCGGCCAGCGGATCGGTGAGCTGGCCGTGGTCGCGCAGCTGGCACACGACGAGGTCGTGTTCGGGCCAGACGCTCACCGCGCCGGGTCCGTCGGTGCGCGCGAGGGTGCCGGCGGCCAGTTCCGCGATCAGGTCGGCGAGCAGGTCGCGCCGCTCCGGCTTCAGCCCGGCGGTGGCCGCGTGACCGGTCACGAAGGAACGCAGCCCGGCCAGGTCGTGCACGGCGTCGTACCGCATCGTCGCCGCGTGGGGCGGGGGAGCGGGCAGCGGTGGATGGAACGAGGTCGCCATCTGGCGCGGGTCGCCGTAGGCGGGGCTCGGCCGGCGCTCGCCGCGCAGCAGCAGCTCGGGGTGGGTGCGGTGGGCGTCGGAGACCATGTGCGGGTCCAGATTGGCCGCGTCGCACGGGCACAGCAGCGCCACGTCTCGGTCGGCGAACGCGAGGTTGACCATCGCCTCGTGCGCGACGCAGGCCGGGTACTCCAGGGCGCCGCGGCCCGGCCACAGCGGCTCGGCGACGATCGCCGTACGGCGGCCGGGGAACTCGTCGGCGAAGGCCAGTAGCACGCCGGGCAGGATGCGGCCCGGGTTGCGGCCGGCGACGGTCAGGTCGGTGAAACGCACCCGCTCGGCATGCGAGCCGAGGCAGTCCCGCAGGATCTCCAGCTTCGCGCTGGGCACGGCGACCAGGACCGGGTGTCCGGCGTCGAGGGCGGTGTGGATGAAGGCGAGTGTGCCGCTGACGTACTCGGCGACTCCGCGGTAGGGGAAGCCGACGTGCTCGCGTGGTGCAGGTGCGGACATGCGTCACGCGGCCGGGAGCGGTGGTGCGATGGGCGTGCCGGCGCGGGGCACGTGCCATGGGGGCACCTCTTGCCATGCCATAGCGGGGGCGTTACCCCACCGGGTGGGCGGCTAAACGCGGTTTCGCGGAAAAGATTCGCGGCGTACCGGCGCGAAAGGCGCGGACCGCCGGCGTCGCTCTCACGACGCCGGCGGCCGTGCCGCTGCCGGCGGGGCCCAAGTTTCCGCCCCAGCGGCACTCCCTACAGACCCGCCGCGCCGGTGCGCCCGGGCGGCGGGGTTCCCGTCGACCGGGCCAGCCGGTCGACGCGAGGACGGTCCCGATCCTGAGCACCCACGCGGATGCGGGACCGTCGCTCGGTAGCGGTCAGCTCAACGGCGGGTACGCGTTCGCCATCAGCTGCTGGAACTGAGCGGAGAACCAGTGCCCCGACACGGGGGCGTTGGGCAGCGCGCCGGACATGCTGTTGCCGTTGCGGGCGTTGCCCGGGTACGTCGGGTCGCACATCCGGTCGAAGCCCTTGCCCTCGTCGTTCGGGATCAGGCTGCTGGAGCCGTCGGACTCGCCCGGCGGCTTGATCCAGACGTACGCGTCGATGCCGGTTGCGGGCGCGGAGCGCGGGCGCTCGCCGAGGCCGGCGCCGGCCTGGTTGCACCAGTTGCCCTTGTGGATACGGCGGTCGATACGCGACTGGTTCACGAACGTGTTCGGGTCGGTCGACGTGCTCGCCGCCGTGGGCCGGGTGGCCTGCGTCGGCTGGCAGGGCGTCTGGACACAGCTGCCCCAGCCGTTGCGGGAGGTGTCGATCAGCATGCCGATGCTGGACGAGAACCCGGACTGGATGAGCCGGGACCGGAACGCCTGCGCGAACGTCAGCTCGTCGTTGTACCGGTTCCAGTCGATCCAGGTGGTCTGGCGCAGCTGCTCGGTCACCGAGCCCACGTACGGCTCGGTCAGCGCCGAGGTGTTCGCGGTGTTGGTGATGAAACCGTGCACGTTGGCGGCGGTGCTGCCGGACGCGGTCGCGGCCGTGAACATCATGTTCGCGGTCGCCCCGAAGTTGTCGTCCCAGCCGACCCAGCCGTGGTGGGCCGCGTCGATGTAGTTGTAGACGTTCGGGATCGCGCCGAGCTTGTTCAGTGCGTAACCGACGCCGTCGACGTAGCCGCGGTTGGCGAGCATGGTGTCGCACATCGCGGTCGCGGTCGCCCGGCCGCCGACGTTGGTCACCAGGTTGGGCAGCGAGTCGATCTCGATGATCGCCACGATGCGCAGGTTCGCGTACGCCGGGCGGGCAAGGATCCCCGCCATCACGTCGATGTACTCGGACTTGTACCGGGCCAGCTCGGTCGGGCCAAGCTCGCCGTTGGAGGCCAGCGCGGCGCAGTCACGGCCGGGCAGGTTGTAGACGACGATCTGGATCACCATCGGCGTGGAGCCGTTGGCCGCGTCCTGGGTGACCGCCTGGTCGAGGTGGTCGGCCAGGCCCATGGTGCCCGTGGTCGGGCTGCCGTTGCCGGTCAGCGCGCTGATCCGGTCGAACCACACACCGGTGGGCTGGTTGGCGATCCGGCTGCCACCCGGCTCGGCGAGCGCCTTGGCGCGCCACTGCGGGTTCACGTAGACGCCGGCGTTCGCGTACGGGTTGTCGGCCCGCGGGCCGCCGGTGCCGCCGTCGTTGTCGGCCTCGGTCGCGGTGACCGTCACCGAGGTCAGGCCGCTGGACGCGACCGTGATCGGCCGGGTGCCGGCGGTGCTGTCGGAGTCCTCGGCGGCGGCCAGGGTCACCGTCTGGGGGGTGCTCCAGTTGCTGGTCGTGAACGTCAGGCTGGAACCCGACGACACGGTGATGTTCGTGTCACCGGAGCCGGCCGTGTTGGTCACGGTCACGTTGCCCGACGGCACCGCGGCCAGGCGCACCGTGTACGTCGCCGTGCCGCCTTCCGGCACGCTGACGCTGGTCGACGAGACCACCAGCGACTGGGTCGTGGTGCCGTCGTTGTCGGCCTCGGTCGCGTTGACCGTCACCGACGTCAGCCCGGACGACGCCACCGTGAACGGCCGGGTGCCGTTCGTGGTGTCGGAGTCCTCGGCCGCGGCCAGGGTGACGTTCTGGTTGGTGCTCCAGTTGCTCGATGTGAACGTCAGGCTGGCGCCCGACGACACGGTGAGGTTGGAGTCACCCGAACCCGCGGTGGTGGTGACCGTGACGTTGCTGCTCGGCGCGGCCGACAGGCGTACGGCGTAGGTGGCGGTGCCACCCTCGGGCACGCTCAGCGACGTCGGCGACACGACCAGGCTCACCGTCGGCGTGGTGCCGCCGCAGGAGACCCCGTTGATCGCGAAGTTGCTCGGGTTGGTGTTCGTGCCGCTGTAGGTGCCGTTGAAGCCGATGCCGGTGGACGCGCCGGTGGCCAGGTTGCCGTTGTAGGACAGGTTCGTCGCGGTGACGTTCTGCCCGGACTGGCTGTAGTTGGCCGACCAGCCCTGGATGCCGCCCTGGTTGCCGGGCCAGGTCCAGGTCAGCGACCAGCTGGTCAGCGGGTCGCCGGTGTTGGTGATGTTGATGTTCGCGCCGAAGCCGCTGCCGTTGTCCCAGGCCTTGGTGTAGGTCACCTGGCAGGACACGGCGGCCTGTGCGGGCGTGGCCACGGCGACCAGCCCAATGGCCGCCAGCGCGCTCGCGCCGAGCAACGCCGTCAGGCGGCGTCCGGCGGATCTGATCGGAATCCTCACTTGGGTACTCCTTGAGCCAGGCCGGACCGGTCCGCTGATGGGACCGGTGCGGGGCCTGCGCGGGCACGCGGCCACCGGGCGGGCGGCACGTTCGAGCGCAGGAAGGAATGGACAGCCCGGACGAGCTGTAACAGCGGTGCGCGGCGCCGCCCGGAGAACCGGGGCCCTCGGTGCCGTGTCGCGCGGTCTGGCTCCCTGCGCGCGTGATGGCAGTTTCACACCGTCGCAACAGGACCGCAATGAGCGTCGATGGATCTGGCACAAAGTCGGGTCGCACAACTAAGACGTATGATGACCTGGCAAGATCCGCCCGGTGGCGTGCCGGGAACGTGCCGTCAGGGCAGGTCGGGGATCGGGGCGTGGGCTTGGATCAAGGCGTCGACGGCCTGCCGTACGCCCTCGTCGGTGGCGACCTCGCGCTGCACCCGCTCGGCCCGGTCCACGGTGAGACCGTCCGCGGCCAGGTGGTGGGTCAGCTCCTCGGGCGCCCAGAGCAGGTCGGGGTCCTGCGGGCCGCCGGTGCCGTGGGTGAGGTTGGTGCGATCGTGGCCGATCGCGAACAGAGTGCCGCCGGGCGCGACCGCGCGAGCCGCCAGCGCCCAGACCTGCGCCATCTGATCCGGCGGCAGCTGCAGGTAGGCGATCAGGACCAGGTCGAAGCCCTCCGCCGGAGGCCGGTACGCCAGCACGTCGCCGACGACCCAGTCCACGTCGAGCCCGTCCTGCCGGGCCCGCTCGCGTCCTTTGTCGACCGCGACCTGCGCGTAGTCGATCGCGGTCACCCGCCAGCCCTTGCCCGCCAGCCACAGCGCGTTGCGGCCCTCGCCCGAGGCGAGATCGAGCGCCCGGCCCGGCGGCAGCGCGTCGAGCGCGTCTGCCACGAAGCGGTTCGGCTCGGCGCTCCACACGAGGTCGGCGGCGGCGTAGCGGCGGTTCCAGTCCTCGGCGTCCATCGCCGCCAACCTACCGCCCCGGACGGCACGGCCGCCGCATGATCGCCGTTCTGCCCGCGCCCGCGCCCGGCGGCCCGCGCCGCGCGTCCTTGATCGTTCGACTTGCCAGGCAGGTGGGCGAATGGACGGTCAAGATACGCACAGGTGCCTGGCAAGTCGAACGATCTTGAGGCGGTGGGCGGTCAGTCGGAGGTCGTGGAGCCGCGGCCGTCGAGCAGGGGGGTGGCGGGGTTCCAGGGGGTGCCGGTGCGGGTGTCGTGGCGGCGGCGGGCCAGGCCGGACAGGGCCTCCAGGACCACCCGGTTGGCGAGCATCGCGGTGATCTCGGCGTGGTCGTACGGCGGGGACACCTCGACCACGTCCATGCCCGCCACGGGCAGGGTGCGGCAGATGCGCGACACGGCGTCGAGCAGCTGGCGGGCGGTGAGGCCGCCGGGTTCCGGGGTGCCCGTCCCAGGGGCGTGCGCCGGGTCGCACACGTCGATGTCGACGGACAGGAAGACCGCGCCGCAGCCGTCCAGGGCGATCGCGAACGCCTCGTCGAGCACCGCGTCCAGGCCCCGGGCGCCGATCTCGCTCATGTGGTACGAGCGCATGCCCTGGTCGGCCATCCAGTCCAGGGTCGGCGGCTCCGGCCAGTACCCGCGCAGTCCGATCTGCAGGAAGCGGTCGCCGCGCACCGCGCCGGACTCGATCAGCCGGCGCATCGGCTGGCCGTGGCCGTAGAGCGAGCCGAACGTGATGTCGCCGGTGTCGGCGTGCGCGTCGAAATGGATCACCGAGACCCGCCCGTAGCCGTGCGTCCTCGCCACGCCGGTGACGTCGGGCCAGGTGATGGTGTGGTCGCCGCCGAGGATCAGTGGGATGGCCCCGTGCCCGGTGAGGGAGGCGACCGCGTCCTCGATGCTCCGGCAGCTGCGGAGCACCTCGCCGCTGTAGAGCTCCAGGTCGCCCGCGTCGTACACGGCCAGGTCCGGACCGAGCGGGTCGACGCGCAGCGCCAGGTGCGGGCGGGACCCGTCGTGCGGCAGGTAGTCGGTGCCCCGGATGGCGTTGGGCCCGAACCGGGTGCCGGGGCGGTGCGAGGTGCCGCCGTCGAACGGCGCACCCAGGATCACCACGTCGGCCTCGGCGTACGTGGCCGGGTCGGCCCAGCCGCAGCGGGGCACCCCGAGGAACGTGAAGTCGGGGCCGTACTGCGCGCCGTAGCGGGTCACGCATCCATTCTCGCCGGTGGCCCGGCCGACCGACCAATCACTGCAAAACGTCCTCAAATTCTCCCGAGAGCAGTGATGCTGTGCTTCAGGGCTGCGATGGACCGGTGTGGGACGCCGTCGGCAACAAGGAGCGGTGGGATGACAGCGACGGCGACAGGCTTCGACCCCGTCCCCTCCTGGACGCGTGTTCCCGAGGTCGCCGTCGTCGCCGCCGGTGACCTCGACGTGGGGGACGCGCCGAGGGGCGTGCTGGTGGCCACCTCGGGTGCGGTGCCGCAGGCGCTGGGTGTGGACCGGGACGCCCTGGCCGGGGCCGGGTTCACCGGCGGGATCGGACAGGCGCTGGCCCTGCCGCGGCCGGGCGGACCGGCCCTGGTCGCGGTCGGTGCGGGGGACCCGGCGAAGCTCGACGGCGACGGGCTGCGCGACGCGGCCGCCGCCTTCGCCCGCGCCATGGGCACCGCCGGACGGCTGGTGCTGGCGCTAGACGCGATGACCGGCGTGGCACCGAAGACGGCCGGTCAGGCCGCGGTTGAGGGTGTGCTGCTCGCCCGGTATCGCTTCGAGGTGCTCAAGAAGGAACCCGCGCCGCCGGTCACGGCGCTCACCCTGGTGGCCGCGGCGGACGACGTCCAGGCGGTGCGGGACGGGGTGCGCCGCGGGCTCGCGTACGCCCGGGCCGCCGCGCTGGCCCGCGACCTGGCCAACTCGCCGCCGAGCCTGCTCACCGCGGATCGGTTGGGCGGCGTCGCCGCGCAGCTCGGCGCGGACAGCGGGCTGTCCGTCGAGGTGTACGACCGGGATGCGCTCATCGAGCTGGGCTGCGGCGGCCTGCTCGGGGTGAACGCGGGCAGCGTCGACGAACCGCGCATGATCAAGCTGCGCTACCGCCCCGAGGGCGACCCCGACGTGCCCCGGTTGACGCTGGTCGGCAAGGGCATCATGTACGACTCCGGCGGCATCAGCCTCAAGCCGGCCGACGCGGTCCACGCGACCATGAAGAACGACATGTCCGGCGCGGCCGCCATCCTCGCCGCGATGGCGCTGCTGCGCGAGCTGGACTGCCCCGTCGCGGTCACCGGCTACCTGATGTGCACCGACAACATGCCCTCGGGCAGCGCGACCAAGCTCGGTGACGTGCTCACCATCCGCGGCGGCACCACGGTCGAGGTGGTCAACGCCGACGCCGAAGGCCGCCTGGTGATGGCCGACGCGCTGGTGCTGGCCACCGAGGAGCCGGTGGACGCGATCGTGGACATCGCCACGCTGACCGGGGCCTGCCTGCGGGCGCTCGGCGCGCAGATCGCCGGGGTGTTCGGCAACGACCAGGGCCTGGTGGATCAGGTGCGCGCCGCCGCGACGCGGGTCGACGAGCCGGTCTGGCAGCTGCCGATGGCGCACCGCTACCGCGGCGAGATGGACTCCGACGTCGCCGACATCAAGAACATGGGCGGCGCGAACGCCGCGGCGATCCATGCCGCGCTGTTCCTGGAGGAGTTCGTGGCGGGCACCCCGTGGGCGCACCTCGACATCGCCGGCACCGCGCAGAACGACACCGCGCGCAGCTGGCTTCCGCAGGGCTGCACCGGGTTCGGCGCGCGTCTGCTGCTGGACCTCGCGCTGGCCTTCCGGCGCCCCGAATCGGACCCGTCGGCCGCCAAGGGCCGGGCATGACCGCAGCGACCGCGTCCGCCGGCAAGCGCCCGTTCACCCAGCGGATGCTGGACGGGGTCGAGAAGGTCGGCAACAAGGTGCCGCACCCGGTGATGATCTTCCTGATCCTGATCGGTGTGATCATCGTGCTGTCGGCGATCTTCGCGGCGATGGGCGTGCAGGTCACCTACGAGTCGGCCGCGCCCGCGCCGGTCGTGGCGCAGGAGACCTATCCCGGCGGCACCCAGCAGCCCTCGCTGGACATCCCGCCGGAGGAGTTCTACCACCCCGAGGTGAAGACGCACACCGAGACCACCGCGATCAAGAGCCTGCTCACCGCGGACGGCATCCGGTTCATCTTCACCTCGGCGGTCACCAACTTCACCAACTTCGGTGTCGTCGGCGTCATCCTCGTCGCCATGATCGGCGTCGGCCTGGCCGAGCGGGCCGGGCTCATCGGTGCGCTGATCCGCAAGCTGGTCGCGGTCGCCCCGCCGTGGTCGCTGACCTTCATCATCGTGCTCGTCGGCATCCTGTCGTCGATCGCCTCCGACGCCGGATACCTGGTGCTGATCCCGCTCGGCGCAGTCGCCTTCATGAGCGTCGGGCGGCATCCGCTGGCGGGGCTCGCCGCCGCGTTCGGCGCGGTCGGCGGCACGTTCATGGTGAACGTGCTCATCACGCCGACCGACGGCATCATCACCGAGATCACCAACGAGGCGGTCGCGCTGGCCGACCCGGCCCGGAAGATCAGCCTCACCGCGAACATGTTCTTCGCGATCGGCTCCACCATCTTCCTGGCGTTCCTGATCACCTTCATCACCGAGAAGGTCATCGAGCCGCGGCTGGGCAAGTACACCGGAGCCGTGTCGCACGAGGCCACCGACATCCCCGAGGCGGCGCCGGTCGAGGGTGACGCGCCCCCGGCCGCCCAGGCGCGCGGGCTGCGGTACGCGTTCTGGGGTCTGCTCGCCGTGCTGGCGGTGCTCGTGCTGCTGTCCGTGCCGCCCAAGCCGTGGGGCATCCTGCGCAACCCGGTCACCGGCAGCCTGGTCGAGGACTCGCCGCTGATGGACAGCCTGATCTTCATCATCATGCTGGTGTTCCTGGTGTGCGGCCTGTGCTACGGCGCGGGCGCGGGCACGCTCAAGGGCAGCGCGGCAGCGATGGACGCGATCACGAAGACGTTCGCCGGGCTCGGCGGCCTGATCTTCATGCTGCTGGTGATCGCCCAGTTCATCGCGTACTTCAACTACACCAACATGGCCACCGTCGCCGCGGTGAAAATGGCCGACGGGCTGGAGCGCGCCAACATCGGACCGCTGTGGCTGCTCATCGGGTTCATCCTGGTGGTGCTGGTGCTGGACATCATCATCCCGGGCGTGATCCCGAAGTGGGCCATCTTCGCGCCCATCTTCGTGCCGCTGTTCCTGCGCCTGGGCGTCGCGCCGCAGACCGTGCTGGCCGCCTACCGGGTCGCCGACTCACCCATGAACGTGGTCACTCCGCTGATGGTGTACCTGCCGTTCATCGTGCTGCTGGCGCAGAAGTACAAAAAGGAGGCCGGGGTCGGCACGGTGATCTCGCTGATGATCCCGTACATGCTGATCATCGCGGTGGCCTGGACGCTGTTCTTCGTCGTCTGGTATCTGCTGGGCATCCCGCTGGGTCCGGGCGCTCCGGTGGAGCTGGGGTAGCCGGTGATCGTCGTTTCAGGTCAGGAAGCGCGGTCCGACCGCGCTTCCTGACCTGAGACAGCGATCATGCACCTGCCCGCGCCGCCCACGCGTCGCGGAACAGGTCGGCGACCGGGCGGCCGAGCAGTGCCGTGCCCAGCGGCGGTGCGGTGTCAAGACGCAGGCCCAGCAGCGGGGCCTTCGACGATTCGAGCGGCAGCGCGGGTGCCTTGAGGTTCAGCCACCCGCCCCGCAGGAACACCGTGCGGCTCGCCCGCTCGCGCCGCGCCTCGACGACGAGCCCCGCCGCGACCAGGGCCGCCCGCAGCGGCTTCAGCCGCGCCGTGGTGACGCCCAGCCAGCGGGCCGCGTTGGCGTCGGTCGGGTCGGGCAGCGCCAGCAGCTGGAGGTAGTACGCGGCCGCCTCCGCCGCCAGCCCGTGCGCCGCCGCCACGGCCGCCACCAGGTCCGGCACGCTCACCCTGGGGTCCTGCAGATACGCCATCGGGGACGGTCCCTCCTCGCCGCCGATGGCCGCCGCCAGGGCCGGGTCGCGCAGCAGGCGCAGCGCTGCGGCCACGTCGGGCTGGCCCAGGGCCAGCGCCGGGGCGTCCGGCGTGGTGATCGCGGCGGGCAGCAGGTGGTACGCCCCGCGCGTGCCGTGGTCGTGGCTGCGCCACAGCCCCGGCAGGTCGTCGGGCACCAGCGCGCGCGAGTGCACGGCCGTGCCGACGGCCAGCCGCGGGTTGGCCAGCCGCTGCCGCACCAGGTCCAGCGCGTGCGCCAGCCGGCCGCGGTGCGGGTCGCCCGCCGGCAGCCGGTACGCGAGCCAGGCCAGCGCCGCCGCGACCGCGGTCAGCCGCTTCTCGTCGAACGAG
Source organism: Catellatospora sp. NPDC049111 (assembly GCF_040648615.1). Lineage (NCBI taxonomy): Bacteria > Bacillati > Actinomycetota > Actinomycetes > Micromonosporales > Micromonosporaceae > Catellatospora > Catellatospora sp. NPDC049111. The sequence continues at coordinate 347,293 of NZ_JBEZEB010000002.1, forward strand.
TCACCCCGCTCGGCCTTGGTGGCCAGGTGCCACTCGTACGCCTCACTCGCCCCGTCGGTGTGCAGCCAGCCATCAGGTTCCGGGTCGATGATCGCGCGCAGCACGTCGGCCCCGTCCCCGCCCGGGATCACCCGGTCGGCCTCGATCAGCAGCTCCTCCGTGATCGCCGTACGCCGCCCGAACCGCGCGACCCACGCCGCCGCGACCGCGTCCGCGTCGGGCCCGTGCGTCCACAGCCGAGCCGGATCGGCGGGCACGGCCGCGTCCAGCAGCACGATGCGATGCTCGTGCGCGACCTTCCGCCACCGGTCGACGGCCAGCCGCGCGTGCGCCGCGGACACGCCCAGCGCCTCCCGTTGCGCCGGGGTGAGCGCGGGCTCGTCCTCGTCGCCGACCGGCAACCCGGCCAGCAGCACCGCGGCCTCGGCCCGGGTCAGGCCGGTCAGCTCGGCCAGCCGCACGGCCGCCTCGGGCCGCCACGGCGCGGCACCCGAGTCGGAGCCGGAGCCGTCGAGCAGGTCGCCGGCGGCCCGCAGCCGTGCCGCATCGCCCCAGCCCGCCCGGTGGATCGCGGCGCGCACCTCCAGGCCGTGGATCGGGGCGAAGGCCGCCTCCGGGCACCGGTCGACGGCGTACCGGATCGACATCTGCACCCGGCCGTCCACGGTGAGGCGGTGGCGGTTGCCGGACAGGAACACGATCCGGCGCTCACCAGCGTGGACCTCGTCGGCATAGCGGTAGTCGTCCGTGACCGCCAGTTCGACGAAGCGAAGGCGCGGGTCGGGCGCGGCGAACGGCGAGTCCGCGAACGCCCGCAGCAGCCGGGCGAGCGCGGCCCGGCGACCCGGTGTCGTCGTCGGTGACGCGGCGACCGTCAGCACCGCGCCCAGCCCCGGCAGCAGCTTCGGCCACGGCGACTCGGCGTTCGGCATGGCGACCGACCCGGCGGCGGCCTCCTCCGTCGTGCCGGTGCTCCTGCCGGGAGCCTCGGACAATGCCCGGGTCAGCGCGGCGAGCTGGCCGACGACTGCGGTCCTCGCCTCCTGAGCGCCGTAGTGGTAGCGGCTCTTCCAGTCGACGAGCGCGCCGAGCGCGTCGGCCAACGCGCGGTCGGTCGTGTCGGGCGGGGCGGCCGGTGTGCGGGTGATCGAGCCGTGCCCGGCCGCGTCGGCCTCGGGCATCGACAGCGAGGCTTCCGGCCCGCGAGTGCCGGCTGTGGCAGCCGACGAAGGGCCGACTGCCGGTAGGCGCTCGGCCGGGTCCTGCGGCGCGGCGGATGACCCGTCGACAGGTTCACCACCGGCGGTCATGCCCGGAGTTCTCAGCGGGGCGTGCTCGTCGAGCAGACCGGCCAGGGTGGCGAGGTGGTCGCGGAGCCGGATGGTGGTGCGGATCGCGTCGCGGACCGCTCGGCGCAGCACCTCGTCGTGGAGTTCGGGCAGGTGCCGGCGGATCGCGACGCGGATCAGCTCGTCCAGCCGCGCGTTGACCCCGCCCGACACGTCCGCCAGCAGCGCGGCGGCCAGTTCCGGGGTGACCGCGCGTAATGCCGCGGAGCCGCGTTCATCCCGCGGCCGCAGCCCGTGCCAGTACGTGAACGGCGGCCGGGTGTGCGAGGCGGTGCACTGCTGGACCGGGTGGGCTCCGTCGGCGTCCCAGACCGTGACGGCCAGGTCGGCGGCGCGCGGGTAGCTGATCACGCGGGCGGTGACCGGCCGGGGGCGCTCGTCGCCGGGCAGCCGCAACGCGCCGACGAGGTACTGGTCGCCCGAGTGCACGGTCGGCCGCCAGCGCACGGTGCGCCCGTCCGTCGCCTGTCCGAGCTGGGTGCCGTCCTCGAACGCGAACACCCGCCAGCCCAGCAGCCCGTCCGCGCAGCCGAGCGGCGATCCGGCGAACGCCTCCGGCGCGGGCCGCAGCCACGACCACCGGGCGATCAGGCGGCCGCCCGCGGGTGCGTCCTGCTCGAAGAACCTGGGCAGGCCGGCCCGGCCGCCGATGCCGGTCGCCGGGTCGTACTCGCGCCACCGCCAGACATGCGCCTGGCCGGGCACGTGCGGTTCGCGCTCGTTGCGCCAGTACGTGGTGCCGTCGCTGCTCACCTGGTAGACGTGCGGTTCGTGGCCGCCGGACCAGGGCCGCCCGCCGGTGGTGACCCCGCCGGGGAACGGCAGCTGCGGCATGGGAGCCCCGGACCAGTCGCGCTCGCCGGCACGGGCCGGGAACACGTCGTGCGGGCTGTCGGCCCAGTAGCCCCAGCGCTCGCCGTCCTCGCGGGCGCCGGTCACCAGCAGGCGCCCGTCGAGGTCGCGGCCGTCGATCGCACGGTGGTGCCAGGCCGAGCCGGCCGGAGGCTGCACGGTGTGCTCGTCAGACCGGCCGTCGGGGTGCACCCGGACCACCCGGGTCTGGTCGGTGAGGACCAGCGCGGGCCAGCTGTCGGTCGGCTCGGCTCGCTTCAGCGGTGTCGCCGCCGTCTCGTACGCCGGCCAGCCCAGCTCGCTGACGAGGCCCGCGCGCAGGGTGCGCGCCAGCACCTCGGGCATGTCCAGGGCGGCCAGCCGACGCAGGTCGCGAGGTGCGACCACCACGCCCTGCGCGCTCCACAACGGAGCCAGGGACCTGGTCACCGTCTCCAGCCCGGCCAGCGTGGTGCCCTGTGCCTGCTCGGCGAAGACGGCGAGGCCGTCGCGCAGCGCGGTGGCCAGGCCGGCGGTCTCCAGCACCAGCGGGAGGCGGCGCAACCGGTCCCTGCCGAGCGGCTCCGCGCCCAGGAAGAGACCCAGCAGTTCCCACGTGCCGCGGGTGAGCGCGGGCAGCAGTGTCGGGTCGGCAGCCACCGCGGCGAGATCCCGGCGCCCGTCGCCGACCGTCTCGGCCCACTGCCGCACCGGCAGCGTGTCCGTGTCGACCTCGACCGCGATTCCGTGCGCCCGGCAGGCGTCGAGCAGGTCGAGGTCGATGCGGAACGACTGCAGGGGCGGGGTGAGGCGCAGCGGGCGGCCCGCCGCGCGCAGCCGCGGCGCGAGCCGTTCGATCAGTGCCGCCAGGCGCGGGCTGCGGGTGAGCGGGTGCCGGTAGCCGCTGTCGCGATGCTGGACGAAACGCTCCAGCCAGGACGCGGCGTCCGGCCCGTCCGCGGCGGCCAGCAGCGCGACGGCCCCGGCGGCCTCCAGCAGCTCCAGCCACTGCTCGCACAGCTGCGCGTCCTCGCGCGCCGGGAGCAGCGCCAGCAGCCGGACCGGCACGTCCGGATCGCGCCGGGCCAGCCGTTGCAGCACCGGGCGGTACGCCTTCCAGAAACCCGCGTGCGCCTGCGCCACGGCGGGCAGTGGGAGCAGGTCGCCGAGCAGCGCCTCGTCCTCGGCGGCGGCGTCCAGCCCGGCCGCCTTCGCCAGCGCACGCAGCTCTCCGGCGAAACCCGCGCCGGGCGGCAGTCCGCCCGCGACCCGCCGCACCGCGATGTCGCGCACCAGCCGATACACCTCTCCGCCAGGCCTGCGTCGGCGCAGGTCCCGGGCGTACTCGGTGAGCGCCTTGGCGGTCAGCGCACCCGCGAGCGCGAACTCCAGGTGCACGTCGCGCAGCCGGTCCTCGTCGACGGCCGACCCGTGCTCCCGCTCGGCGCGGCGGGCCAGACCGAAGCAGGTCGCCGCCTGGCGGAGGTTCTCCGCGGCGACGTACGCCCGCCCGGCCTGCTCCCAGAAGGTCGGCAGGAAGTGTGGCGCGGTCGCGGCGAGGCGGCGGGCGATGGCCTCATAGCCGTCACGGGCGTTGCCCGGTTTGGACTTCGCGAGCCGGGCCAGCCGTTCCAGGTCCTTCACCAGGGCCAGCGCCTCGCCGCCGCGCGCCGGGTCGTTGACGAGCACCCAGTCGGGGAAGCCGAGTGCCCGCACCCGTGCGTGCCCGACCGGCACGGCCCCGGCCGCGATGAAGCCGAGGTACTCCATGCTCTGGTCCTCGGCCGGGCCGAGCGGTTCGCCGGCCAGGCGCACCACCGTGCGGCTGGGCAGCGCCGGGTGCGTGTAGGAGCGCCCGGTCAGCACGGCGACGCCGGGCACGCGCGGACCGGAGCCGGGCAGTACGGCACCGGCGTCGAGCAGCTGCTCGGTCATGACTCCTCCTCGGTGACGGTGCGGCCGGCGTGCAGCGCGGCGGCCAGTCGTACACCCTCGGACCAGGCGATACGCGGCACGTCCGCGGTGGGCATGGCGCGGCCCTGCGCGTCGGCGAACTGCAGCGCGCCGGTCCAGGCGGGCTCGCCCGGGTAGCTCTCGCCCGCCCACACCGTGGCGTCGATCGAGCGGCCGTCCTCCCAGATCCGGCAGCGGACCGTGCCGCCGCGCACCGGGTAGCCGAGCGCGATCGCCCGCGAGGTCAGGAGCCTTTGCTGTGCGTAGTGCGCGCCCTCGTACGCGGCGATGACCGCGGCCTGCCCGGCGGCGTCGGCGGGTTTGTCGTGCACGTCCCGGAACAGCTGCGAGGACCCCATGTTCAGCTCGACGGCGAACTCGCGCAGCTCGTCGAGGTCGGCCAGCAGCACCGGGTGCGGGATGGTGAAGCGTTCGGCGGACAGCCACGCCGACTCGCCGTCGAGGTCGACCACGCCGACGCCACGGTCCGGGTCGACGTCGCGCAGGAATCCGGCGCGGGCCAGGTCGGGCCCGTCTGTGCCGTACGGCGTCACGATCAGGTCCCGCAGTTCGGCGCGCCAGGCGTCGTCGGCCCAGACCGTGGCCAGCAGTCGCGCGGTGACCGGCAGGCTGTGCACCATCCAACGTTCGACGTCGGCGCGGACCTGCGCCTCGTGCCGGGCCAGCCAGTCGCGCAGCTGCCGCAGCCCGGCCACGGCCGGATCGTCCTTCAGCGCGGCCGGCATGGCCTTGAGGCGTACGCCCTGCGCGTTGCGCACCACGATCCGTCCGCTGCTCAGCGCCACCTCGTAGCCCGAGCCGGCGGGCAGCCAGCCCGTCGTCGTGTCCCCGTTCACGAGCGGGGATTGTGCCACCGCCGACTGACAAGTTGCTTACGCAGAAATTCCTGAAGACAGGGATGGCGTCGAGCGGGAAAACGAGGTACCTTCGCTTGCAAGCCCGCTTCGACGGTTTCCCCCGTGATCGCCGAAGCGGGCTTCTTACTGCCCTGATCAGGGCAGCAGCACGCCCGGGTTGAGCACGCCCGCCGGGTCCACAGCGGACTTCGCGGCCCGCAGCGCCAGCGCGAACGGTTCCGGCCGCTGCCCCGTGTACCAGGGCAGGTGGTCGCGGCCGACGGCGTGGTGATGGGTGATCGTGCCGCCGTTCGCCGCGATGGCGTCACCGGCCGCCCGCTTGAGCGCGTCCCAGATCGCCACCTCGCCGCCGCGCCGACCCGCCGCGTACACGGTGAAATAGGGCGCCGGGCCGTCCGGGTACACGTGCGTGAACCGGCAGGTGACCAGCGCCGGGCTGCCCGTCTCGGACTCGCCCGCCGCCGCGACCGCCTCGATCACCGCGGCGTGCAGCGCCTCGAACGCGGCCCACGTGCACGCCGTCTCGAACGTCTCCACCACCAGCCCCAACCGGGCCAGCCCGTCGCGCAGGTACGGCGCGCCGACGAAGGTGTCCCGCCAGCGTCCGGTGCTGTCCTGCGGCGCGTCCTCGCCGACGCCGCCGTGTTCGCGGCACAGCTCGACGGCCCGTGCGAGCAGCGCGTCGACCGGGTGGTCGGCGGACTCGAAGCTCAGCAGCAGCCGGCTCGACCCGTCGGCGGCCGCCGCGCCGAGCATCGCTTCGAGCGGGTCGAGCAGGCGGCAGTTCGCCGGGCGCAGCCCCGACTGGGCGACCGCTCGCACGGCGTGCACCGCGTCGGCGTACCCGGTGAAACGCAGTGCGGACCCGGCGCGGAACGTCGGGCGCCGCTGGACGCGGGCCCAGCCCTCGGTGATGACGCCGAGTGCGCCTTCGGAGCCGAGCCAGAAGCGGTCCGGCGACGGGCCCGCGCCGGAGGCGGGCACCCGCAGCGACTGCGCGACGCCGGCCGGGGTCACCACCCGCATCGACTCGACCAGGTCGTCGATGTGCGTGTAGCCGGTGGCGTAGTGGCCGCCCGCGCGGGTGGCCAGCCAGCCGCCGAAGGTGGAGAACTCGAAGCTCTGCGGGAAGTGCCGCAGGGTGAGGCCGTACGGGCGCAGCGCGTCCTCCAGGTCGGGGCCGAACGTGCCGCCGCGGATCAGGGCGGCCCGGCTGACCTCGTCGACCTCGACCACCCCGGACAGGCCGGTCAGGTCCAGTGACAGCCACGGGCCGCCGCCGCGGTACTCGACCCCGCCGACGACGCTGGTGCCGCCGCCGAACGGCACGACCGGGGTGCCCGCGTCCGCGGCCCAGTCGAGCACCGCGATCACGTCCTGCTCGTCACGCGGGTAGGCGACCAGGTCCGGCGGGTTGTCCAGCGCGCCGTGCAGCAGCCGGACCACGTCGCGGTACGCGCGGCCGTACGCGTGCGCGGCCCGGGTCCGCGCGTCGTCGCGGCACAGCCCGGCGATGCTCGCGGGCGGCCGCAGCCGCGACGGCGGCAGCTCCGGCACCGCGGGCACCGGCGTCAGCTCCCCGTCCAGCGGCAGGAACGGGCCCACCCGCCGCGCCAGCTTCGCGCACCCGTCGGCGTCCACCGCCTGGTCCGCCCAGCCCCAGCCCCACCACGACCGCTCCCGGTCGGTTCCGTCGCCCATACCGTTCTCCACTCGTGTCGTCGCTGCTCACAGCGCTGTGATGATGGGAAGGGCACCTTCTACAACGCGGAGCGTTGTGCAGGTGCCCTTCCTTCGTTCAGGACGTGTTCGGCCGTCGGGAGGGCGGCGGCGCGGTGGTGGGGGACCAGGCCCAGGCGGGTACGCCGGTCGAGCAGGTCGTCGACGGTGAGCGCGCCCTCGTGGCGGACCGCCCACTGGAGTTCGGCCCCGGTCACCGGGCTGCCCGGCGCGAGCGGGGTGTGCAACTCGGGTGCGGCTTCGGCAAGGACCGCCGGGGCCTCGGTGCCGTAGCGGGCGATGAGGCGGGCGGGGGCGGGGACGCGGGTCAGCAGGTCGCGGGGGGCCGCGCCGGGTAGGGGCAGGTCGCGGGTGCGGCAGGGGCCGGCGTTCATGCCGCGGCGGGTGGCCAGGACGTCGACGGTGTCCTCGGCCATGCGGCGGTAGGTGGTGAGCTTGCCGCCGACGACGGTCAGGACGCCGTCACGGCCTTGGATGACGGCGTGGCGGCGGGAGATGTCGGCGGTGCGGCCGCCCGCGGCCATCAGGGGGCGCAGGCCGGCGAACGCGCCGAGCACGTCGGTGCGGCGCACCGGGGTCTCCAGGGCCGAGTTGAGCACGTCGAGCAGGAAGTCCACATCCGACTCGGGCACCTCGGGCACGTCGGGGACGGGCACGTCGACCGGCTCGTCGGTCAGGCCGACGTAGACCAGGCCGTCGGCCTGCGGCAGCACGATGACGAAGCGGGACAGCTCGCCGGGCACCGGGATGGTCAGTCCCGCCCACAGGCCGCCGAACAGCGACGACGGCAGCACCAGGTGGGTGCCGCGGGAGGGGCGCAGGGTGATGTCGGGAGCGAGCTGCCCGGCCCAGACGCCGGTCGCGTTGACGACCGCGCGGGCCCGGACGGTGTGCCGGGCGCCGGCGAGCGTGTCGGTCACGGCGGCCGCGTCGCCGGTCAGCTCGGTGGCGCGGCAGCGGGTCAGTATCTTCGCGCCAGCCCCGGCGGCGGCGCGGGCCAGGCCGGTGACCAGGCGCGCGTCATCGCACAGCTGCCCGTCCCAGGACAACCGCGCCCCGCGCAGTCCACCGGAGCGCAGCGCGGGCACCATGCCGCGGGCCTCGGCCGGGGACAGCGAACGCACCCCTGGCAGGATCGCGCGCCGGGTGCCCGCGACGGCGCGCAGCAGGTCACCGGCCCGCAAACCGGCCCCGGCCAGGCCGACGGTCAGCGGCGCGGTGTACGCGGTCGCGGGCAGCATCATCGCCAGCGCCCGGGTCAGGTGCGGGGCGGTGCGGGCCATCAGCACGCCGCGCTCCACCGCGCTCTCGTACGCCACCCCGAGCTCGCCCTTGGCCAGGTAACGCAGCCCGCCGTGGACCAGTTTGGAGCTCCACCGCGACGTGCCGAACGCCAGGTCGTGGGCGTCGATCGCGGCCACCGACAGCCCGCGTGTGGCGGCGTCCAGCGCGACCCCCGCCCCGGTCACGCCGAGGCCGACCACCAGCACGTCCACCACTTCACCGGCGGCCAGCTCAGCCAGTTCGCGATCCCGGCGTGACGCGTTGAGAGAGGTGCTGGCAGCGTCCGACACGGTCGCCTCCTTGCGCCGAAGTGACACTGGATGTAACTCTGTCACACATGGATGCGATGCGGGAAGGGCGGCGTGCGACCTGGGCGCGCTGGGGCACACCGGAGCAGGCGAAGCCGCTGCCTGAGGCCGTGGCAGGGCTGCTCAAGCAGGTCTTCGACGTGACCCCGCCCGGGCCGGCGACCGTTTTGGACGCCGTCAGCGCTCCGGCGCCTGCCCTCGCCGAGCCGGCGCTCGCCGCGCTGGTCGCGGTGGTCGGCGCGGATCACGTCGGCACGGACGCCGCCGAGCGGGCACTGCACGCGTCGGGCAAGTCCACTCCCGACCTGTTCCACCAGCGCACGGGCGAGCTGCCCGCGCTGCCTGCCGCCGTGGTCGCCCCCGCCGACCACGAGCAGGTGCTGGCCGTGCTGGCCGTCTGCGCCGAGCACCGGATCGCGGTGGTGCCGTTCGGCGGCGGCACCTCGGTCGTCGGCGGGCTCACCCCCGAGGCGGACGGATACGTCACGCTCGACCTGCGCCGCCTGGACCGGCTGGTCGCGGTCGACCCGGTGTCGCGCACCGCGGTGCTGCAGGCCGGGCTGCCCGCGCCGCGCGCCGACGAACTGCTGGCCGAGCACGGCTTCACCCTCGGCCACGTCCCGCAGTCGTACGAGTACGCCACCATCGGCGGCTTCGCCGCCACCCGCTCCTCCGGCCAGGCCTCGGCGGGCTACGGCCGCTTCGACGACATGGTCGTCGGCCTGACCGTGGCCACCCCGCGCGGCACGATCAGCACCGGTCGCGCCCCCGCCTCTTCGGCCGGGCCCGACCTGCGCCGGCTGTTCCTCGGCTCGGAGGGCGCGTTCGGCGTGATCACCGACGTGACCGTGCGGGTCCGCCCGCTCGCCGCCGAACGGCACTACGAGGGCTGGCGCTTCGAGTCGTTCGCCGACGGTGTCGCGGCCGCGCGACGGCTGGCCCAGGACGGTCCCCGGCCGACCGTGCTGCGGCTGTCCGACGAGGTGGAGACCATGCTCGGCGCGGCCGGGCGGGGCCGCGGCGACGGCGGCTGCCTGCTCGTGGTCGGCCACGAGGGCGCGTCCGTCGGGCACGCCGTGGCGCAGACCGCGGCGGTGCTGCGCGAGTGCGGCGGGCAGGAGCTGGGCGGTGAGCCGGGGGAGCAGTGGGCCGCGCACCGGTTCGACGCGCCGTACCTGCGCGACGCGCTGCTCGACGCGGGCGCGTTCGCCGAGACGCTGGAGACGGCGGCGTTCTGGTCCGCGCTGCCGGGGCTGTACGACGCCGTGCGCGAGGCGCTGTTCGCAGCGCTGCCCGTGCCGTCGATGGTGCTGTGCCACGTCTCGCACGTCTACGAGACCGGAGCCTCCCTCTACTTCACCGTCGTCACCGCGTACGGCGACGAGCCGGTGGCGCGGTGGCAGCGGGCCAAGGCGGCGGCCAACGACGCGATCATCGCGGCCGGCGGGACCATCAGCCACCACCACGGCGTCGGCACCGAGCACCGCGACTGGTTCGCCCAGGAGATCGGCCCGCTCGGCGTCGACGTGCTGCAGGCGGTCAAGAGGGAACTCGACCCGGCGCGCGTGCTCAACCCAGGCGTTCTGGTGCCCTGATGAGCAGGTCCTTCACGGCGGTGGTAGGTCCGGCCGCGCGCCGGGGGCTGGCCCGGCTGATGCCGGTCGCGCAGCTGTTGCGGGCGGGCGGGGCGCGGGTGCGCGTCGAGTACACCGGCGGGGTCGGGCAGGCCCGCGAGATCGCCCGGCGCTGTGCCGCCGACGGCGAGGTGGTGCTGGCCGCCGGGGGCGACGGCACACTGCGCTGCCTTGGTGCGGCACTGGTGGGCACCGGCGGCGTGCTGGGCGTCGTGCCCGCCGGGCGCGGCAACGACCTGGCCCGGCAGCTCGGCCTACCGCACCGCGCCGAGGACGTCGCCGAGCTGCTGCTGCACGGGCGGCCGCGCCGTGTCGACGCGCTCGAAGCGGGCGGCGAGACCGTGCTGGGCAGCGTGTACGCCGGGGTGGACGCGGCGGCCAACGAGCGCGCCAACCAGACCCGGTTCACCCCGGCCGGGCTGGTCTACCCGCTGGCGGGGGCACGGGCGCTGCTCGGCTGGCGGCCCACCGTCTACCGGCTCGACGTCGACGGGCAGCAGCTGTCGGCGCGGGCGTACTCGGTGGTGGTCGCGAACTCGGGCTACTACGGCGGCGGCCTGCACGTCGCTCCCGACGCCGTCGTGGACGACGGGCAGCTCGACGTGATCGTGCTCGGCGGTGTGTCCAAACTGCTGTTCCCGCTGGTGCTGCGGGAGATGCGGAGCGGGGTGCACGTGCGCCGCCCCGAGGTCACCGTGCTGCGCGGCGCGACGGTCACCGTTGCCGCCGACCGCCCGGTGCCCGCCTACGCCGACGGCGACCCGCTCACCACGCTCGGCGAGCTGCGGATCTCGGTACGTCCGAGAGTCTTGTCGATCCTCGCTCCGGCCTGAACCCCGCCCGACATCGACGATGGCCTATCACGTCTATTTTCCGCGACCCGTATTCGATGTGATAGGCCAACGTCTATGGCTAGGCGCGTACGGGGGACAGGTAGCGGTCGAGCAGGAGGGTCAGTTCGGCGTCGAGGTCGGACGGGGTGTGGCCGTCGGTCACGGTGGCCACCGACAGGACGAAGGACTGCGCGGTCAGCAGCACGGCGCGGGCCAGCCGGGCCGGGTCGCCGTCACGCACCGAGCCCTCGGCCTGCCCGGCCGCGATCATCTCGACCAGGAAGCCGAGCATCTCCTCCTGCCCCGCGCCACGCCGGTCGAGCATGTACGGCAGCAGGATCTCGGGGTCCACTTCCAGGATCTTGCGGAGCAGCGGGTGCACGCGCAGCGTCGCGGCGGCGGTCACCGACTGCGTCACCAGGCGGGCCCGCAACGGGCCGTCGGCCGCGGCGGCCTGCCTCGCCGCGTCCACGATCACGCGGTGCCACTCGCGGCTCATCAGGTCGGCGACCAGGCTCTGCACGTCGGGCCAGCGGCGGTACACCGACATCCGGGACACCCCGGCCCGGCGCGCCACGTCGGTCACCGTCGTGCGGCGCACCCCGTACGCGAGCACGCAGTCGCGGGCGGCGTCGAGCACGAGGTCCTCCACGCGCCGCCCACCCGGCTCCTCCTCAGCGTCCACCGGCCCATGTGTACCACGCCCGGCTACCGCCCGGCGCTCGGCGGTGTCACAGTGGTAGCCGGCCCGCCGTACCCCCCTCAGCCTGGGAGCCCCGCATGACCACCGAGCCGCAGCAGCCGGTCGACGACGACACCTCCGAACCGGACCCGCAGCCCGCGCCGCGCACCCGCACCTGGTCCCGGCCGTCCGGCGGGACGCTGGCCGCGGTCCTGATCGCGTTCCTGCTCGGCGGCCTGGTCTGCGGGGGCCTGGGCCTCGCGGTCGGTCTGGTGGCCGGGCACCACCGCGGCCACCACGGCCACGACTTCGACCGCGCCGACCGGGGCGACCGCGGTCCGTGGGGCGGCAAGCGCGACCGCGACGAGCGGGTGCGCCCCGAGCGGCTGCGGGACGGGGAGCTGATGCGGCAGCTGCTGCGGGAGCGGCTGCGCCAGCGGGGTCTGGACGGGCAGCCGATGCCCTGGCCGCTGCCGCCGAAGACGCTGCCGAACGGCGGCACGCCGGTGCCCGCGCCGACCGCCTCGGCCGCGCCCACCGCGACCCCCTGATCCCGCCCGGCGGGCGGCTTCCGGTCGGCGAGCCGCCCGCTGTCCCTGCTGAGCTGCGTCTATGGCCTCAGTTGTCGATCGGGTGCACTCCTGCGGTCGGCGCGCGGTGATCGTCGGCGATATCCTGTGTCCCGCCACGAGTCGGCGCACGGCAGGATGGGGATCCGCATGGTCAGCACCGCACCCGCACAGGACGCGCCCGCAGCGGCCTCCGATCCGGACCGGCCGGTGACGTCCTATCGCACGGACCTGGTGACCGTGCTGCTGGGCACCTGGTTCACCATCGGCCTGATGGTCGACGCCTGGGCGCACAACAACGTGCCCGAACTGGAGACGTTCTTCACGCCCTGGCACGCGGTCTTCTACTGGGGCTTCATCGTGACCGCGGGCTGGATCCTGTGGACCTGCCGGGCCGCGTTCCGCGGCGGGCGGCTGCCCGACCTGCGCGCCATGCCGGCCGGTTACCCGCCGGCCGTGTTCGCGATCGGCGGGTTCGCCCTGGCCGGCCTCGGCGACATGCTGTGGCACGTCGTGTTCGGCGTCGAGCAGACCATCGACATCCTGTTCAGCCCCACCCACCTGGGCCTGGTCAGCGCGATGATGATCATCGTGACGACGCCGCTGCGCACGGCGTGGGCGCGCCGCACCGACCCGGCCCGCGGGCTGCTGGGGCTGCTGCCGGCGGTGCTGTCCATCGCCCTGGGGGCCACGCTGGTGCTGCTGTTCCTGCAGTACGCGAACGCGCTGGTGTACTCGCCGGGCCGGATCATGCTGTCGCTGATCAACGACGACGAGCGGCTCAGCTCCGACATGGCCACCTCGATCCTGGTCACCAACCTGGTGCTGATCCTGCCGATCCTGGCCCTGGCCCGCCGGTGGGCGCTGCCGCCCGGCAGCGTCACCGTCGTCTACGCGGTCATCGGCGCGCTCTGCGCCGCCATCACCGGATTCGGCAACCTCGAACTCATCGGTGGCCTGCTGGTCGCCGGGGTGCTCACCGACCTGGCCGTGCTGTGGCTGCGGCCCGCTCCCGGCGACCGCGGCCGGCTGTGGGCCGTCGCCGCGCTGGCCGGCTTCTTCACCTGGGCGATCTACCTGGCGATCGGGTTCCTGTTCGCGTCGCCCGCCGGGCCGTCGGCGGAGCTCGCGGCGGCGGCGCTGCCCGAGCTCTACACCGGCATCCCGGTGGTGCAGGCGCTGGCGGGCCTGCTGGTGGCGGTCGTGCTGACCGCGACGGCCCGGCCGGGCGCGGTAGCCGCGGAGTAACCGCCGCCGGACAGCGAAAGGGGCGCCTCTCGGGCGCCCCTTTCGCATTTCAGCCTGTCACCAATAATGCCGTCGTCCGCCAACGGGGCGGCCGACCGCTCCCAGGATCCACAGGATCGCGCCGACGATCAGCAGGATCAAGCCGATCGTCCACAGGATGCTGATGTGGAGGAAATATCCCAGCAGCAACAGAATCAGGCCCAGAACAAGCACTTCGGTCTCCCCACTCGAGGAACGCTCCCCATCGTCGTTGAGGTACCCGGCGCTCAGGCGGGCTAAACCGGACGATCAATTCGCGGCGGTGCCCACCGGCTCCTGGGCCAGCCGCCGGGCGACCCGGCCGTGCATGGCCACGGCCCGCAGCCGCAACATCGCCACCTGGGTGACGACCTCGGCCATCGGGCCGGGACGGTGCGCCCAGAAGGTGCTCAGCAGGGGCTGGGTCAGGTCGGCCAGCGCGCTGGGGTCGTGGTCCGGCGGCAGCGCGTGCACGGACTCCCGGGTGTCGGCGATGGCGCGGTCGAGGCCCGCCTGCCAGGCCGGTCCGACCCGGCCGGTGCCCGGGTACGCCGGATCGTTGCGCCAGGCCTGCCAGCGGTCGAGCAGAGTGATCAGCTCGGCGCGGAGGTCCGCCCGTTCCTCGTTGCTAGCCGTAATGAGCTGTTCACTGACGGTCATGAAGCAGATCATAGGGCCGCGATACTCCCGCGGCGGGCACAACACGAGATGTCGCCGAGATGATCAGGATACACCCGGCACCGTCTCCGCAGGCGTTTGTGCAGGCCGTGGCGCGGGTATGCAGTCCGGCATGACCGATCACAGCCCCGAGGAGTACGAGCCGATCGAGCCGGCGGGCGGCACCGACCTGGAGCACACCAGGGACGAGGCGCACCGCGACGAGCAGCGCCGGCACGAGGACACCGAGCGGCTGACCGAGGAGAACCGCGATCCCCGCAACCCGCCCGAACCGTTCTCCGGCTCCGAGCACTGACCCGCCGACGCTGACCTGCCGACAGAGCGCCGCCCCGTGATCCGATCGCGGGGCGGCGCTGTCATGGGCGGCAACGACTACCGGCGGATGGCGTCCTTGGCCGCGTCCTTGGCGTCGCTCATGGCGTCGGAGGCCTTTTCGCCGGCCTTCTTCACCTTCGCCGAGGCCTGGTCCATCTTGCCCTCGGCCTCGAGGCGCTCGTTGTCGGTCATCTTGCCGGTGGCCTCTTTGGCCTTGCCCGTCATGTTCTCGGCCTCGTTGCTGATCTTGTCCTTGATACCCATGTCGAACTCCTCCGAGATAGCGGATATCTCTACCGTGGGGGTACCCAGCGCGACTGACCTGAAACCTCCCGAGGTGTGCGAACGAGACAAAACTCGCTAATGAGCGGTTAGTGGCTGGTATGGTCCTTCGCCAGGAGACCCCCGGCACGGAGAGACAGATGACCCCGCTCGAAAACCCCCGCGGCCTGCCCGACACCACCCCGCTCCGGCCCCGCCGGCGGCGGCTGCCGGTGTGGGCCGTGCTGATGCTCGGCGTGATGGTGCTCGTGCTGGCGCTCGGGTTCGGCGGCGCCATGGTCACCCAGTCCTACCTGCACAGCCTGACCAGCGCGGTGGAGACCGGTTCGGTGCTCGAGGGAGAGGCGCGCAAGGAGCCGGAGGTCGAAGGGCGCACGTTGCGCGGCGCGATCGACATCCTGCTGCTGGGGCTGGACACCCGCGACGGCTGGGTCGAGGGCAGCGGGCGGACCGACACGATCATCATGCTGCACGTGCCCGCCGGGCACGACCGGGCCTATCTGATGTCGATCCCACGCGACGCCCTGGTGCACATCCCGGCCTACCCGAAGGCCAACTTCTACGGGGCCAGGACCCGGGCCAACGCCGCCTACACCTACGGCTCGCGCAACGGCCAGGGCTGGCAAGGCGGGGCCGCGCTGACCGCGAACATGGTGCACGAGCTGACCGGCCTGAAGTTCGACGGCGTCGCGGTCGTCGACTTCGACGCGTTCAAGAACGTCGTCGACGAGCTGGACGGCGTGCACATGTGCGTCGACCAGGAGACCCGCTCGGACCATTTCATCGTGGTCGACGGCAAGCCGAAGTACGCCTACGGCAAGAAGTCCGGGGTGTTTCTGCCCAACACCTATGTGCACCACGTCGGCTGCCGGGACATGGCGGGCTGGGAGGCGCTGGACTACGTGCGCCAGCGCAAGAGCGGCCCGTACGGCGACTACGACCGGCAGCGTCACCAGCAGCAGCTGCTGAAGGCGATCGGTGACAAGGTGACCTCGGCCGGCATCATCACCAATCCCATCAAGATCAATTCACTGCTCACGGCCGCGGGCAGCACCCTGAAGCTCGACACCGGCCACGCCGACCTGTTCGACTACATCTGGACGCTGCGCGGCCTCACCCCCGGCGACCTGGTCATGCTCAAGACCAACAACGGCATGTACAACCGGGCCAAGGTCAAGGGCACCCAGGCGCTCAGCCCGCAGACGCTGCTCATGTTCCAGGCGGCCGCGAACGGCACGCTCGACGAATACGTCGCGGCCCACCCCGAGTCCGTCATCGGCGACGCGTCGGACCTCGAAGCGCCGATCGACAGCCCGGCGGAGGCGAACCGGCGGTGAGCCGCCGCCAGGTCAGCCGGCCTGCACCGTGCCGCGCTCGGCGGCCTGCACCGCCAGCTCGACCCGCGAGCTGAGTTCGAGCTTGCCGAGGATGCTGGACACGTGCGACTGCACGGTGCGCCGGGACAGGAACATCTGCGCGGCGATGTCGGGGTTGGACAGGCCTGACGCGACCAGCGCGACGACGCGCTGCTCGGTCGCGGTGAGCGCCTCCCAGCCGTGCTTGGGGCGCTTGCGCGGGCCGCGTACGCCCCGGCGCACGCCAGCCGCCCGCAGCCGGGCCTCGGCGCGGGCGGTGTCGGCGGTCGCCTCCAGCGCGCTGTACAGCTCCAGCGCCTTGTCCAGCGCCCGGCGGGCCCGTGCCGGGTGGTCCTGGCGGGCCAGCGCCTCGGCGGCGTTCTCGTACGCGTTGCCCTCGTACAGCGGCCACCCCGCTTCGCGGTAGTCCGCGGCCGCGGCGAGCAGCAGTTCCGCGTCGTCACCGGCGAGCCCGTGACACAGCTTCGCGGTCGCGGCGAGGCTCGGGTGGGCGCGCCCGGCCAGCAGCGCGTCCACGTCCCGGGCCAGCGCGCCGGCCCGTTCCCGGTCACCCGCGGCGACCGCCAGCCGGGCCAGGTCGGCGCACACGCGGTACACCAGCCGCCGCGGCTCCAGCCCGTGCGCCTTCCCCCAGGCCGGGGCCAGCAGCTCGAAGGCGGCCGCCGGACCCTGCTGGGACTCCACGCACAGCGCTCGCGCCCAGCGGCTGAAGTGGTGCGGATAGGACGCGCCCGTCCCCGTGGGCGGGTCGACGGTCGTCCCGCGGTGCACCGCGATCAGATCGGCCATGCCACGCAGCCGCACCGCACTGCCGAGCAGGTCCGGCAGCTCGGCGGCGGCCTCGATCTCGACCAGCGCGTCGTCCCAGCGGCCGTCCAGGAACAGCAGCCGCGCCCGCAGCGTGTGGGCGATCGGCAGGTACGCCCCGCCGGACTCGCGGTTGGCGGCGATCGCGGCCGACAGCGCCCGCTCGGCCTCGGCCAGCCGGTCGAGCTCCAGCAGGCACATCCCGCGCAGGGTGTACGGGTCGACCTGCAGATCCGGCTGCACGCCCTCGGTGAGCGAGGCGAAGGCCCGGTCGTTGACGACCAGCGCCTGCTCCAGGTCCCCGTCCATGGCCAGCGTCATGGCCAGGGCGAAGTCGCCGATCCCGGTGCAGCGCGCGTCCCCGGTCGCCTCACCGGCCCGCACCGCCCGGCGCGCGGCCGCCCGCGCCTCGTCGAAGCGGGTCAGGAAGAACAGGCACACGGCCGCGAAGCCGTGGAAGCGCCCGCGCTCGGTCTCGCTCAGCCCCGGCTCGGCCAGGGCCTGCTCGATGACCTCCAGCGACTCCCTCAGGTGTCCGCGGCGGTAGCAGGTCTGGGCGAGCAGCCAGCGCAGCTCCCCGTCGCACGCGGGATCGTCGCCCGTGGCGACGGCGTCGCGGGCCAGGCGTTCCGCCTCGGCGTGCGCGCCCCGCCAGAGCAGCGCCCGGATCAGCTGGAGCCGCAACCTCGCCGCCTGCCGCCGGGGCGCTCCCGGCAGGGCCCGCTGCAGCAGCTCCACGGCCAGCTCGGGCGCGCGGGCGGTGAGCGGGTCGGCCACGCCGATCAGCCACTGCGTGGTCCGGTCGTCGACGCCCTCACCGGCAATCACGTGCTCGGCGATGCGTTCGACGCCCGCGCCTTCGGCGTCGAGCGCCTGCGCCGCCCGCCGGTGCAGCGCCGCGCGGGCCGAGGGCGGCACCCGGGCCGCGAGCGCCTCCCGGATCAGCGGCTGCCGGAACTCCAGCCGGGTGCCGGTGTCGGTGAGGATGCCCGCCTCGACCGCGCTCGCCGCGACGTCGGCCAGCTCGGCCACCGGCCGGCCCAGCACCTGCGACAGCTCGGTCAGCTCGACGGTGCGCCCGAACACGGCCGCGGTCTGCAGCGCGTCGCGTACGGCGGGCGGCAGGAAACCGAGGCGGTGCAGGATCACCTCCGCCAGCGGCGGCGGCACCCAGCCCTCGGCCCGCTCGTCGGTGTCCCACACCAGCTCCATCCGGCCGTCCCGGCCCGCCAGCGCGCCCTCTTCGGCCAGCTCGGCCAGCAGCTCGGTGACGTACATCGGGTTGCCGCCGGCGGTGCCGAGCAGCCGGCTCAGCCGGGGGCCGGCGTCGGCATGCAGCAGGTCGTGGGCGAGCGCCTCGACCTCGTCGGGCGGCAGCGGCGCCAGCTCGATCACGTGCCCGCCGCGGGCGACGAGGCTGCGTTCCAGGGCGTCGACGGCCGCGGCTCGGGGCGCGGACCGGGTGGCGACGACCAGCAGCATCGGCTCCTGCTCGATGCCTCGGCCCAGCCGGTGCGTCACGACGAGGCTCTGCGGGTCGGCCCACTGCGCGTCGTCGAGCAGCAGCGCGACCGGGCCCTGCGCGAACCACTCGTCGAACAGGTCGAGGATCGCCTCGGTGATGACGAAGTCGTGGTTGACGGCGGCCAGGCTCTGCGTGAAGGCCTGCTCGCCGCGCAGCAGCCCGGAGACCCGGGCCAGCTCGGGATCGCTGGTGGCCGCGCCGATGCCCAGGCAGTTGGCGATCGCGGAGAACGGCAGCTGCTGCTCCAGATCCTCGGCGGCGCCGGTGAGCAGCCGCATGCCGAGGTCGGTGCAGTCCGCGGCGACCCGGTCCAGCAGCGAGGTCTTGCCGATACCCGGCTCGCCCTCGACCAGGACCGCGACGCCGTGCCCTCCGGCCGCCTGCCTCGCGAGGGCGTGCAGCCGCTCCGTCTCGGCCTGCCGGCCCACGAAAACCGGAGAGACCGGCGCCATGCCCTGAGCCTAATGAGCGCGACGTGCCTCATGACCGCGAAAGTCCGGATCCGCACAAAGGAAAGTTTCAGTTTCTGCCCGAATCTTGTGTAGAAACTTCACCGTTGATAGCTTTGCCTCGATCTCCATCGAGTGAGGAAAGTGGATATGCGAATCTCCACGGGAGTCATCGCGTCCCTGGTGGCCGTGGGTTTGCTCGCCACCGCGAGCCCGGCCCAGGCCGTCGTCGTGCCCCGCCACGCGATCAACGTCTGCCAGAGCGCCAGCTTCTACGACAACTACGACTCGGCCTCCGGCCCGCACGGCCTCAAGCGCGTGCTGGAGTACGGCAACAAGATCGGCCACACCCCCGGCGCGCACCCGGTCTACAACGGCTGGGCGGCGACCTTCGACTTCGGGCCCAACGACTGGGGCTACATGCGGATCGAGTGCATCGGAGGGTACGACTCGTGGTGACCGGAACCCTGCGCGCGGCCGCCGCGGCCGTGACAGCTCTTGCCGTGCTCGCCGTGCCGGCCGCCGCCCAGGCGGCCAACGGGACCGTCGGCGTGCGGGAGACCGTCTGCGCCGAATCGCTGTTCGTGCGCACCGAGCCGCTCGGCGCCTGGATGGGCACCCTCTACGCCGGTCAGACCTTCCTGGTCAAGGGTCCCCGGCAGGGCGGCTACATCTACGGGTTCGCCTACGGACATGTCAACCGCAACGGCTGGGTGCAGGACGGCTGGTTCTGCTGACCTGCAGTCGACGTCGGGCGGCAGGACGTCGGGCGGCAGGACGAGAACTCCCTTTTCACGGTGGCTCGTCCCGAGCCTCACTAGGCTGGACTGCGGACCCTGGTGCGCCGTCTACCTGCGTGGGGAGTTCTCATGACCGTCCTCGGTGCGACGGCGGTGGCCGATCTGCGGTCGGGCTTCGCCGGGTCGGTGATCGGGCCGGACGACGCGGCGTACGCCGACGCGCGGACCCTGTTCAACTCGATGATCGCCAAACGGCCGGGCGTGATCGCCCAGTGCGCCACCGGCGCGGACGTGTCCCGGGCCATCGAGTTCGGGCGCGAGCAGGGCCTGGAGATCGCGGTGCGGGGCGGCGGCCACGGCGTGGCGGGCACCGCGTCGACCGAGGGCGGCCTCGTCATCGACCTGCGCCGGATGAACCTGGCGACGGTCGATCCGCGGCGCCGGGTCGTCCGCGTCGGCGGCGGCGCGACCATGAGCCACCTCGACCGCGCCACCCAGCCCTTCGACCTGGCCACCACCGGCGGCCGGGTCTCCACGACCGGGGTCGGCGGCTTCACCCTCGGCGGCGGCTCCGGCTGGCTGGAGCGCAAGTTCGGCCTGGCCTGCGACAACCTGGTCGCCGCCGAGCTGGTCACCGCCGACGGCAACACCGTCGTGGCCAGCGAGGAGAGCCACCCGGACCTGTTCTGGGCGCTGCACGGCGGCGGCGGCAACTTCGGCGTCGTCACCTCGCTGACGCTGCGCCTGTATCCGCTGCCCACGGCTTCGGTGGCGCTGCTGCTGTGGCCGCCCGAGGCGGGACCGGACGTGACCCGGGCCTACCGCGACTTCATGGAGAACGCGCCCGAGGAGGTCGGCGGCGGCATCATCTACCTGACCGGGCCGGCCGAGCCGTTCACGCCCGCGCACCTGGTGGGCAGGCTGGCCTGCGCCATGCTCGTCACGTACGCCGGTGACCTGGCGCGGGCGCGCCGGGTGATCGGCCCGCTGCTGCGGCTGGGCCACCAGGGCGAGCTGATCGCCGAGGTGCCCTACGCCGAGCTGCAGTGCATGTTCGACGACCCGCCCGGCTACCGCAACTACTGGTCGGCCGAGCACCTCGACACCCTGCCCGACAAGGCGATCGACCTGTTCTGCGCGCGCGCCGAGGACATGGTCGCGCCGTCCCCGTCGCAGCACGTGCTCTTCCCGTACGGCGGCGCGGTCGCCGCGGGCCCGACCGCCTACCCGGTCCCGTGGCGGCGCGCCCCCTGGGTAGTCCACCCGCTGGGCCTGTGGACCGACGCCGCCGACGACGACCGGGCCATCCGCTGGGCCCGCGACCTGCGCGCCGACGTCAAACCCTGGTCCACCGGCGCGGTCTACAGCAACTTCATCGGCCAGGAGGGCCAGGAGCGCGTGGTCGCCTCCTACGGTCTCGACAACTACCGCCGCCTCTCCCGCATCAAAGCCGTCTACGACCCCGACAACACCTTCCACCTGAACCCCAACATCCGCCCCGAACGCTGAACCAAACGCCCCTCCCCATCGCCATCAGCCGAAGGAAGGGCACCTTCCCATCGCTATTGGTAGTGGAAGGGCACCTTCTTAACGCCTCACCCACTCTGAGCAGCGCGGATGCGCGGAGCCGGCCTGCCGGCCGCGATCGGCCGGGGCGCGGCCGCCGTTTCGACGCACCGCTGCGGCACCATGTCGGAGTGACCGTGTCGACTTCGCCCCCGGCCGCCGCGCCGAGCCGGCCGCCGGGCACCGTGCTCGAAGCGGTGCTGGAGCGGATCACCTACGCCAACGAGGAGACCGGCTACACCATCGCCCGGGTGGCGACCGAGAAGTCCGGCAACGACCTGCTCACCGTCGTCGGTGCGCTGCTGGGCGCGCAGCCGGGGGAGAGCCTGCGGCTGACCGGCCGGTGGACCTCGCACCCGCGCTACGGCCGCCAGTTCGAGGTGTGGAACTACACCACGGTGCTGCCCGCGACCATCGTCGGCATCGAGCGCTACCTCGGCTCCGGCCTGGTCAAAGGCATCGGCCCGCGGCTGGCCGAGCGCATCGTGGCGCACTTCGGCGTGGACACGCTGCGGGTCATCGAGTCCGAGCCGCAGCGCCTGATCGAGGTGCCGAAACTGGGCCCGAAGCGCACCAAGCTGATCGCCGCGGCCTGGCTGGAGCAGCAGGCGATCAAGGAAGTCATGATCTTCCTGCAGGGTGTGGGCGTGTCCACCTCGCTCGCCGTGCGCATCTACAAGCAGTACGGCGACGGCTCCATCACGGTGGTCCGCGAGGAGCCGTACCGGCTGGCCGCCGACGTGTGGGGGATCGGCTTCCGCACCGCCGACACCATCGCCCGCGCGGTCGGCATCGCGTACGACAGCCCGCAGCGCGTCAAGGCCGGCCTGCAGCACACCCTGAGCGAGGCTGCCGACAACGGCCACTGCTTCCTGCCCGCCCCGAACCTCACCACCGCCGCCGCGAAGATCCTCGCCGTCACGGACAAGGACGGGGCCGACCTGGGCGTGCCCGCCGACCTCATCACGACCTGCCTGCGCGAGCTGATCGACGAGGAGGGAGTGGTCCGCGAGGACGTGCCCGGCACCGACGGCCTGGTGCCCGCGATCTACCTGGTGCCGTTCCACCGCGCCGAGCGCGGCCTGGCCGGCAGCCTGCTGACCCTACTCAACACCTCGCGGGACCGGCTGGCCGTGTTCGACGGCGTCGACTGGACCAAGGCCCTGGCCTGGCTCAAGACCCGTACCGGCCACGAACTCGCCCCCGAGCAGGAGCAGGCGGTGCGGCTCGCGCTCACCGAGCGGGTCGCGGTGCTCACCGGCGGTCCGGGCTGCGGCAAGAGCTTCACCGTACGGTCGATCGTCGAGCTGGCCCGCGCCAAGCGCGCCAAGATCGTGCTGGCCGCGCCGACCGGCCGGGCCGCGAAACGCCTCGCCGAGCTGACCGGCCACGAGGCGACCACCGTGCACCGGCTGCTGAAACTCCAGCCCGGCGGCGATCCCAGCTACGACCGGGACAACCCGCTCGACGCGGACCTCGTCGTCGTCGACGAGGCCTCGATGCTCGACCTGATCCTCGCCAACAAACTGGTCAAGGCTGTCGCGCCCGGGGCGCACCTGCTGCTGGTCGGCGACGTCGACCAGCTCCCCTCGGTCGGGGCGGGCGAGGTGCTGCGGGACCTGCTCAACGCCGACGTCGTGCCCCGCGTACGGCTGACCCAGATCTTCCGCCAGGCGCAGCAGTCGGGCGTCGTGGTCAACGCGCACCGTGTCAACGCCGGGGAGTTTCCACAGCTCAAGGGCTTCCCTGATTTCTTCTTCTTCGAGTGCGACGACACCGAGGCGACCGCGCCCCTGGTCGTCGACCTGGTGTCGCAGCGCATCCCGAAGAAGTTCGGCCTCGACGCGCGCCGCGACATCCAGGTGCTCACCCCGATGCACCGCGGCCCGGCCGGCGCGGGCAACCTCAACCAGCTGCTCCAGCAGGCGCTGACCCCCGCGGTCGAGGGCCGGCCCGAGCGCCGCTACGGCGGGCGGGTCTACCGGGTCGGTGACAAGGTCACCCAGATCCGCAACAACTACGACAAGGGCACGGCCGGGGTGTTCAACGGCACCGTCGGCGTGGTCACCGGCATGGCCCCCGACGACCACAAGCTGATCGTGCGCACCGACGAGGACGAGGACGTCGAGTACGGCTTCGACGAGCTCGACGAGCTGGTCCACGCGTACGCCATCAGCATCCACCGCTCGCAGGGCTCGGAGTATCCGGCGGTGGTCGTGCCGTTGACCACCAGCGCCTGGATGATGCTGCAGCGCAACCTGCTCTACACCGCGATCACCCGGGCGAAGAGGCTGGTCGTGCTCGCCGGGTCCACCCGCGCCCTCGCGGTCGCCGTGCGCACCCTCGGCGCGGGCCGCCGCCACACCGCCCTCGACCACCGCCTCATCCCACCCTCCTGACCCCGCGGCGCCCCGCATGATCATCGGACTTGCCTGGCACCTGTGCGTATCTTGAGCTCGCTTTCGCCCAGGTGCCAGGCAAGTCGGACGGTCTTTCCCGCGCCCGCGCACCCGGTCGGCACCTGCCCGTGGCCGCCGCCGGTCGTGCACGGCGACGCGACGCCGCTACGGCTGGGCGGCTCGGGTACGCCGATGGCGAACGGGTGTGCGAATAGCGTGCCGGGTCGGCGATGCTGGGGCCCATGCGACTGCTCGTATTCGGCGGCAACGTCTTCCTCGGGCGCGCGGTGGCCGCCCACGCGCTGGCCTCGGGCCACGATGTCACCTGCGTCACCCGGGGCGTGTCCGGAGCGATCCCGGCCGGGGCCACCCTGGTGACCGCCGACCGTGATGTGCCCGGCGGTCTGGCCGGCCTCGACGGCGACTTCGACGCCGTGATCGACGTCGCACGGCGGCCCAGCCACGTCCGTCACGCGGTCGCCGACCTGGGCGCGCGCATCCCGCACTGGGTGTACGTGTCCAGCTGCTCCGTCTACGCCGACCAGGGCACCCCCGGCCAGCGCGCCGCCGAGGCCCCGCTCCTGGAGGCGCTGCCCCTGGAGACCGACGACGCGACCGGGGAGAACTACGGCCCGGCCAAGGTCGCCTGCGAGCAGGCGCTGCTCGACGCCGTCGGGCCGGAGCGCGCGATGCTGTGCCGGGCCGGGCTCATCGTCGGCCCCGAGGACCCGACGGGCCGCTTCGACTACTGGGTGTCCCGGCTGGCCGAGGGCGGCGAGGTGCTGGCCCCGGGCACACCCGGCGACGCCGTCCAGTGGATCGACGTACGCGACCTGGCCGCCTGGCTGGTGCAGGCCGCCGAGCAGCGACTGGCCGGCGTGTACGACGGCATCGGCGCGCCGGTCGGCCGGGCGGACATGCTCGCCGGCATCGCCGAAGGCGTCGGCACCGCATCGCAGCTGACCTGGGTCGACCAGGAGTTCCTCACGGAGCAGGGCGTCGAGACTTGGGCGGGCGAGCGTTCGCTGCCGATGTGGCTGCCCCTGCCGGAGTGGGCCGGCTTCCTGTCCCGCGACGTCAGCGATGCGCTCGCGGCAGGCCTGTCGCCGCGCCCGGTCGCCGACACCGCGCGCGACACCCTCGCCTGGCTCGCCACCGGCCCCACCCGCAAACCCTGGGCCGGCATCACCCGCGACGACGAGTCCGCCCTCCTCACCACCTGGAAAGCCACCCACCCCGCCTGACCGCCCCGCCCCCGCCCCGCTCCTGCAGTTTCGGGGAAAGTGCAGGTATCAGCTCGTCGATAGCTGCACTTTCCCCGAAACTGCAACCGCGATCCGGCGCGACCGGGCGTGAGCGGCTCGGCCCGGGGTCAGTCAGGGGCGCGCTTGCTGTTGGCGCTGGGGTTTGGTGCGCTGCCAGGCTTCAAAGGGGTCCTGGGCCTGGGCGATGGAGATCTTGCCGACGGGCACGGTCCACTTGTGCTGCGGGTCCTCGAACAGGTCGTACAGCTCGACCTGCGGGAATCCGGCCGCGGCGGCCTCGTGGCGGTCGACGGCGTACACGATGCGGCCGACGTCGGCCCACAGCGCCGCGGTCAGGCACATGGGGCAGGGCTCACAGGTGGAGACCAGCACCGCTCCGGGCAGGCGGAAGTGCAGGGCCTGGCGGCAGGCGGCACGGATGGCGACGATCTCGGAGTGCGCGGTGGGGTCCAGGTCGCGGATGACCCGGTTCACGCCCCGGCCGATGACCTCGCCGCTGCGCACGATGATCGACGCGAAGGGCCCGCCGCCGCCCGATTCCACGTTGGCGACAGCGAACTTCACCGCGAGGGCCAGCCATCTTTCGGCTTCCTCGCCCGACATGTCCACGCTGGCCAGGGGCTCCGTCGCCACGGGTCCAGCCTAAGACGCGAGGCCGCGCGGGGCAGTCGCTCTGGACACACAACCCCTGTTAATTCGGCAGAAAAGAGGGTAAGTCGCCTTAAAACAAGCCGGGGACCGTGATTCTCCCCTCAGCACGGGATGGGGCGGATGCCGCCGTCGAGTGCTTACCCTGAAACTTAACTTTTGGTAAGACAAGCTCCCGATAAAGCGAGGGAAGTCGTGGCGGATGTGAACCTGGAAACCCCGGGTGGACACCTCTCCCTGGAAGTGCAGCCGGCCGTCGAGGGCCCGTCCGGGCTCGACATCGGCAAGGTGCTGAAGGAAACCGGATACGTCACGTACGACCCGGGCTTCGTCAACACCGCCGCCTGCACCTCCGCGATCACGTACATCGACGGTGACGAGGGCATTCTTCGTTACCGCGGGTACCCGATCGAGCAGCTGGCCGAGCACTCCACCTTCCTGGAGGTCTCGTACCTGCTGATGTACGGCGAGCTGCCCACCGCAGTGCAGCTGTCGGAGTTCACCGAGCGGGTGCGCATGCACACGCTGCTGCACGAGGACATGAAGCGGTTCTTCGAGGGCTTCCCGCGTGACGCCCACCCGATGGCCGTGCTGTCGGCGGCGGTGAGCGCCCTGGGCACCTTCTACCAGGACAGCCAGGACCCGTTCGACAACGAGCAGGTCGAGATCTCGACCGTGCGCATGCTGGCCAAGCTGCCGACCATCGCGTCGTACGCGTACAAGAAGTCGATCGGCCAGCCGATGCTCTACCCGGACAACTCCCTCGGGTACGTGGAGAACTTCCTGCGCATGACCTTCGGCGTGCCGGCCACCGGCTACGAGGTCGACCCGGTCTTCGCCAAGGCGCTGGACCTGCTGCTCATCCTGCACGCCGACCACGAGCAGAACTGCTCCACGTCGACGGTGCGCCTGGTCGGCTCGGCCCAGGCCAGC
Source organism: Catellatospora sp. NPDC049111 (assembly GCF_040648615.1). NCBI lineage: Bacteria > Bacillati > Actinomycetota > Actinomycetes > Micromonosporales > Micromonosporaceae > Catellatospora > Catellatospora sp. NPDC049111. The sequence goes on from NZ_JBEZEB010000002.1 coordinate 373,603, forward strand.
CTGTTCGCCTCGGTGTCGTCCGGCGTGAACGCGCTGTCGGGCCCGCTGCACGGCGGCGCCAACGAGGCCGTGCTGTCGATGCTGGAGCGCATCCGCGCCGAGGGCGGCGACGTGCAGGCGTTCGTGAAGAAGGTCAAGGACCGCGAGGACGGCGTACGCCTGATGGGCTTCGGCCACCGGGTGTACAAGAACTACGACCCGCGCGCGGCGATCGTGAAGAACATGGCGCAGGACGTGCTCGGCCGCATGGCCAAGCCGGACCCGCTGCTGGACCTCGCGATGCAGCTCGAGGAGATCGCGCTGGCCGACGACTTCTTCGTGTCGCGCAAGCTCTACCCGAACGTGGACTTCTACACCGGCCTGATCTACAAGGCCATGGGCTTCCCCACGAAGATGTTCACGGTGCTGTTCGCGCTGGGCCGCCTGCCCGGCTGGATCGCCCAGTGGCGCGAGATGATGAGCGACCCGGCCACCAAGATCGGCCGCCCGCGCCAGGTGTACACCGGCGCCCCCGAGCGCGACTTCATCCCGGTCGCCAACCGCTGACCCGCACCACCCCGCTCCGCCCAAGGCGCGCCCGCACCCGCGGGCGCGCCTTTCGCATGCCCGTCCCGCCCCGGTGCCGCCGCCCGTCCCACTGGATGATCATGAAGTTGGGGGAGCGACACGCCGTCGAACACGTCCATAAGTTCATGATCAACGCGGTGAAAGGGGTTGGTGGGGCGGGGGCGGGATGGTAGTTGTGAGGGATGGGTGGGATTGTGTCGCCGGGGTTCCGGGGGCGGCGGGGGACTGAGGGCGGCGAGGTGCGGCTGCCGCCGGGGCAGTACCTGACCGAGGACTTCCCCGTGCTGACGGCGGGGCCGACGCTGCGGGTGCCGACGGACACGTGGGAGTTCGTGATCGTCACAGAGGCCGGGCAGAAGCACCGCTGGGACTGGAAGCAGCTGATGGCGCTGCCCAGCGAGCAGCCGACGGTCGATCTGCACTGCGTGACCAAGTGGTCGAAGCTGCAGACGCACTGGCAGGGCGTCAGCCTGGATGTGCTGCTGGAGGGCGTGGACACGGCGGCCGACTACGCGATGGTGCACTCGTACGGCGGCTACACCACGAACCTGCCGTACGAGGACCTGTTGCACGGGCAGGCCTGGATCGTCTACAAGTTCGACGGCGAGGACCTGACGCCGGAGCACGGCGGCCCGGCCCGGCTGCTGGTGCCGCATCTCTACCTGTGGAAGTCGGCGAAGTGGGTGCGCGGCATCACGCTGATGGACTCCGACGAACCGGGCTTCTGGGAGAGCGCCGGATACCACGACTACGGTGACCCATGGCGCGAGCAGCGGTACCAGGGGGACTGAGCCCGCGGCTGGTCTGGCGGGCGGCCAGGCTGGTCGAGTTCCGGGACGAGACGCCGAGTGCGCGCACCCTCGTGTTCGACGTGCCGGACTGGCCGGGGCACCTGCCCGGTCAGCACGTCGACGTGCGGCTGACCGCCGAGGACGGGTACAGCACCGAGCGCAGCTACTCCATCGCGACGCCCGCCGACGGCACCCGCGTGGCGCTGACCGTGCAGCTGGTCGAGGACGGGGAGGTGTCGCCGTACCTCACCCAGACCCTGTCGGTGGGCGACGTGATCGAGCTGCGCGGGCCGGTGGGCGGCTGGTTCGTGTGGCGGTCCGCGGACACCGCGCCGGTGCTGCTGATCGGCGGCGGCTCGGGCATCGTGCCGCTGATGGCGATGATCCGGGCCCGGCGGGCGGCGGGCAGCAAGGCCCTGTTCCGCCTGATCTACTCGGCGCGCACGCCGGAGGACCGGTACTACGCCGACGAGCTGCGCACCCGGGCGCGCGACGACTTCGGGCTGGACGTCAGCTACGTGTACACCCGCAAGACGCCCGAGAACTGGCCGCTGCCGCCGCGGCGGCTGGGCGTGGCCGACGTGAACAACGGCGGCTGGCCGCCGGACTTCGGGCCGTCCTGCTTCGTGTGCGGGCCGACCGGCTTCGTCGAGGCGGTCGCCGACATCCTGATCGCGCTGGGCCACGACGCCCGCCGGGTGAAGACCGAGCGCTTCGGCCCGAGCGGCACCTGACGGAGGCTGTGATGGAACTCTTCTCCGACGACTTCACCGACGGCAACGCCCTGGCCGGGCCGCTGCGCGAGATCTTCGCGACGGACATGACCCAGGCCATGGGGCGCTGCGTCAACTGCGGCGACGAGGGGCCGGTGGCAGGCCTGAAGGTCTACACCCACGCACCCGGCCTGGTCGCCCGCTGCCCGTCCTGCGAGGAGGTGGTGATGCGGCTGGTCCGCGGCCCGAGCAGCGCATGGCTCGACCTGCGCGGCACCATGTCCCTGCGCATCCCGATGCCCGCGGAGTGACCGGTCCGATCCTGCTTCGACGGGTAGATTGCGCGTTATGAGTATTTTGACCGCAGAGGACATCGCACTGCTCAACGAGCCCCAACTCGCCCACGTGGGCGTGGTCGACTTCGACGGCTCGCCGCACGTCACGCCGGTGTGGATCGACACCGACGGCGAGCACATCCTGTTCAACACCGCCAAGGGCCGGGTGAAGTACAACGCCATGGTCCGCGACCCGCGGGTCGGCATCTCCATCGTGGACAAGGCGAACGACTACCGCACGCTCTGGGTGAAGGGCGACGTCGAGTTCGTCGAGGAGGGCGCGGACGCGCACATCGACAAGCTCGCCTACAAGTACCTCGGCAAGGACAGCTACCCGTGGCGCAAGGCCGACGAGGTACGCGTGATCGTCAAGGTCACCCCGACCGTCCGGCTCGCCCAGGCCTGACCACTCATACGGCCTGCTCAGCGCCTATCGGGCGTTAGGAAGGGCACCTTCTGCAACGCGGAGCGTTGTGAAGGTGCCCTTCCTTTCATGAGGGGGTGGTTCGGTGCCGGAGGGGCGTTCGGATGGGTCGGTGACGGCAAGTGGACAGGCGCCCATCTATGCGGGTGGGCGGGTCCGAAGCTCCGGCAACAGACGCGGTCGGCGCGTCTGCCCCTCAGTACCGGAGGACCCGACCATGAGACTCACCCTGCGCCAGCCGGCCCGCCGCCGGACCGGGGCCGCGCTCGCCGTGGCGGCCTGCCTGGCCGTCTCCGGCGGGCTGTACGCGCTCGGGCCCGGCACGGCCGGCGCGTCCAGCCACCGCGAGGCGCCCCTCATCGCGCAAGACCCCGCCGTCGACGCGACCGACCTGTACGCCTTCGTCAGCCCGGACCGCCCCGGCTACGTCACGTTCGTGGCGAACTGGGTGCCGTTCCAGGAGCCGAACGGCGGCCCGAACTTCCACCCGTTCGCCACCGACGCGCAGTACCTGATCAATGTGGACAGCGACGGGGACGCGCGGCCCGACGCCCGCTTCCGGTGGACGTTCAAGAACGTCGACAAGCGCGGCAACTCCACCTTCCTGTTCAACAACGGGCCGGTGACCTCGCTCGACGACGAGAACCTGCTGTTCAAGCAGACGTACACGCTGGAGTCCTCGTTCAACGGCGAGGCCTTCCGCACCCGGGCCAGCAACGTCGCGGTCGCGCCCTCGCGGGTGGGCCCGGCGTCCATGCCGGACTACGGCGCGCTGCGCGAGCAGGCCACCGTCAAACTGCCCGGCGGCTGGCGCATCTTCGCCGGGCAGGCCGACGACCCGTTCTTCCTGGACCTGCGGGTGTTCGACCTGCTCTACGGCGGTGACCTCAGCGAGACCGGGCAGGACACGCTGGCCGGCTACAACGTCAACACCATCGCGCTGGAGGTGCCGTTCAAGGACGTCGCGCTGCGCGGCGACGGCGCGCGCAACCCCGTGATCGGCGTCTGGACCACCACCGAGCGGCCCCGGGTGCGCATCACCGGACGCACCGGCGACCCGCGCAGCGGGGACCGGGTGCAGGTCTCGCGGCTGGGCAACCCGCTGGTCAACGAGGTCGTCGTGCCCGCCGGGCTCAAGGACGCGTTCAACGCCTCCCGCCCCGACGGCGACGCGAAGATCCCACAGCTGGTCAAGCGGGTCACCGAACCCGAGGTGCCCAAGCTGATCGAGACGATCTACAACATCCCCGCACCGGCCACCCCGCGCAACGACCTGGTCGAGATCTTCCTGACCGGGATCACCACCAAGGCCGACGGCCCGATCAAGGCGGACCTCAACTCGCAGCTCAACAACGCCGACGTGAACCCGTCGAAGTTCCGCCCGTCGGAGATGCTGCGGCTGAACCTGTCCGTGCCGATCACCGCCGACCCGAACCGCCTCGGCGTCATCGGCGGCGACCTGCAGGGCTTCCCGAACGGGCGGCGGCTGGCCGACGACGTCGTCGACATCGAGTTGCAGGCCCTGGTCGGCGCGGCGCAGACCGGCCAGATCGTGGACGCGCTGGCCGCCGGGGACAAGGTCGACGCCAACGAGAACGCCTTCGGTGACACGTTCCCGTACGTGGCCCTGCCCAACGCGGTCGGGGTCAACACGGCCGGCACGGGCGGCGGCAACCCAGCCGCACCGGCCTCGGTCGACGCCTCCCCAGCGTCGGCGTCCTCCGGCGTCGAAGGGGGCATGTCCACCGGAGGCGCCATGGCGATGGTCGGCTCCTCCGTCGCCGGCGGCCTCGGCCTGCTCCTCTTCGCGGGCTGGTGGATGCGCCGCCGCAACCGCCCCGACACCCACGGCCCCGACCAGCCCGCCCACACCCACTGAGGAAAGGAAGGGCACCTTCTACAACGCTCCGCGTTGTAGAAGGTGCCCTTCCCATCGCTGATCTTGCGAAAGGGGAGGTAGACATGTGGCGAAGGATCATCGCGGTGGGTGTGGCCGCCGCGGCGCTGCTCGGGCTCGGGGGCGCGTTCGGCGCGGGGCCCGAGCCGTGGACCGCCGAGTCCGCGTACGCCCAGGGCGACCCGTTGGTCGAGTCGATCGAGCAGGCGCAGGCGCGGCTGCGGGACGTGCCCGGCGACTGGACCACCTGGGCGGCGCTGGGCAGCGCGTACGTCGAGCGAGCCCGGATCACCGGGGACCCCGGCTACTACACCCGGGCCGAGGGCGCGCTGCGCGAGTCGCTCCGCCTGCACCCCGGCCCGTCCGCCGCGGACCCGGCCGGCGAAGGGCCCGGAGCCGTGGACAGCCGCACGCCCGGCGGCATGGTCGCCGGGACCGTCGGCAACGACGCGGCGCTCGCCGGGCTCGGCGCGCTGGCGAATGCGCGGCACGACTTCGCGCTGGCCGAGCGGCTGGCGCGGCAGGCGATCACAGTGAATCCGTTCAGCGCCGACGCGTATGGGGTGCTGACCGACGCGCTGACCCAGCTCGGCCGGCCCGCGGAGGCGACCGAGGCGGCGCAGCGCATGCTCGACCTGCGGCCGGGCCTGCCCGCGTTGTCCCGGGCGGCGTACGACCTCGAACAGCACGGCCGGGTCGAAGAGGCCCGCGAGCTGTGGACCCAGGCGCTCGCCACCGCGATCGCGCCCGCCGACCTGGCCTTCGTCCACCACCAGCTCGGCGACCTGGCCTGGCACGACGGGGACCTGGTCGCGGCCCGCGCCGCGTACGAGGCCGGCCTGGCCGCCGACGCCGCTTACCTGCCGCTGCGCCACGGGCTCGCCCGCGTCGACGCGGCGAGCGGCCGCACCGCCGAGGCGCTGGCCGGGTACGCCGCGCTGACCGCGGCTTCGCCGACCCCGTCCCTGCTGGTCGAGCACGCGCTGCTGCTGCGCTCGCTCGGCCGCGCCGCCGACGCCGAGGCGCAACTGGCCCTGGCGCAGGCCGCCCTGGACCTGCTGACCGCCGGGGGAGGCGCGGACGACCTCGCCGCCGCCGAACTGGCCCTGGCCCGCGGCGACCACGCCGCAGCGGTGCGCCTGGCCACGGGCGAGTGGCAGCGGCGCAAGCACACCGACGTCGCCGACACCCTCGCCTGGGCACTGCACCAGGCCGGACGGCACCGCGAAGCGCTGCCCCTGGCCCGTGTCGCGGCGGCGCTCGGCGCGCGCAGCGCGCTCCACGCGTACCACCTGGGAATGATCGAACTCGCCCTCGGCGACCGCGCCGCCGCCCGCCGCGACCTCGCGCGGGCGCTGCGGCTCAACCCCCACTTCTCTCCGGTCGACGCGCCCGCCGCGGCGCGGGCCCTGGCCTCGGCAGGTGCCTGATGATCCGTAAGACGTTGCTGGTCGCGCTCGTCGGCGGCGCGCTCGCGCTGCTGCCCGCCCCCGCGTCCGCGCACCCGCTCGGTAACCTCTCCATCAACCAGCTCGTCGCGCTGACCCTGCGTCCCGACGCCGTCGACGCCACCGCGATCCTCGACATCGCCGAGCTGCCCACGCTGCAGCGGCGCGGCGCGGTCGACACCTCCGGCGACGGCGTCGCCGACGCGCCCGAGCTGCGTGCGCACGCCGCGGCCGCCTGCGACGCCTTCGCCCGGGAGCTGGCGGTACGCCTGGACGACCGCCCCCTGACCTGGACCGTCCGCTCGGCCGCGATGACCCTCGAACCGGGCTCCGCCCGCCTGGCCACCAGCCGGGTCACCTGCGCCCTGAGTGCCCCCGCCCGGCTCGACCGCCCCGCCGTGCTCGTCGTCCACAACGGGCACCTCGCCGACCGCGTCGGCTGGCGCGAGATCACCGCCACCGGCATCGGCGTCGGCCTGCCCGACTCACCCGTGCCTGCCCGCAGCACCACGAACGAGCTGCGCGACTACCCTGTGGACCTGCTCGGCTCCCCGCTCGACGTCCGCGACGCCCGCCTGCCCACCCGCCCCGCCGCAGTGCCACCCGGCGCACCGAACGGCCTCACCTCGGCGGTCGCGCCGGACCTGGGCGCGCCCGCCCGGCCCGACGACCCCGCGCCCCTGCGCTGGGCCGCCTGGGCGCAGCAGCAGGTCCTCGACACCGTCGGAGCGGACCGGCTCACCCCGCTCGTCGGGCTGCTCGCCGTGCTGCTCGCCCTGGTGCTCGGGGCAGGCCACGCGCTGCTTCCCGGCCACGGCAAGACCGTGATGGCGGTATACCTCGCCGGCCGCGCGGGCCGCCCCCGCGATGCGCTGACCGTCGGCGCGACCGTCACCGCCACCCACACCGGCGGCGTCATCGCCCTGGGTCTCCTGCTCACCGCCGTCTCCGGCCTGACCGGCCAGGCCGTGCTCGGCTGGCTGGGCCTGGCCAGCGGCACCATCGTCATCACCGTCGGCCTCGCCATGCTGCTGGCCACCCTGCGCCGCAGACCCGGCCACACCCACACCCACGACACGTCCGACCACGACCACGCCCACTCCCACGACAACCCAGACCACGACCATGCCCACTCCCACGGCACGTCCGACCACGGCCATGCTCACGGCCACGGCCACGGCCATGCTCACGGCCACGGCCACGGCCATGCTCACGAGCACGGCCACGGCCACGGGCACGGGCACGGGCATCGGCATGGTCTGTTCGGCCGGGTGCACTCTCACGACGGCTCCCATGCTGCCGAGGGCACGGGAGGCGGCCGATTCGGGCTCGGCGCGATCGGGGTGGCGGCGGGCCTGGTGCCCAGCCCGTCCGCGCTGGTGGTGTTGCTGGGCGCGATCGCGCTGGGCCGGACGGGCTTCGGCATCCTGCTCGTGCTCGCCTACGGGCTGGGCATGGCGGGCACGCTCACCGTCGCGGGCCTGCTGCTGCTCAAGGTCCGCGATCGCTGGTCGGCGCGATTCGAGCGGTTCCGGCGGCTCCGGCTGGCCGGGCCGTACGCCGCGAGCGCGATGGTGCTGCTCGTGGGCGTCGGCCTCGCCGCACGAGCCGCGACGCTGGTGGTCTGATCGCGGCACAGTGCCGCAGGCAAGGGAGATCGTTCCGGAGCGTCCGGTCGGCCTGCCGACGTGCCGTAGGGCGTGCGTCGACCAGCAGGATGCCGAGGGCGAGCTGCCGGCCTTGCCAACCGTGTGCCGGTCAAGCAGCAGGCGAAGCGGCGGCCGTCCACTTGCTCGGGCGGTTGCCGGTTCTCCGAGTGGAAGCCCGGCTCGGCCCGGTGTGATCGGTGCTCGGGCGCGACCTAAGGCCGCAGGTGGAAGGTGTTGCGGCGGGGAAGCCTGGCGGCGTCCACGTAGCTCGGCGGGATGAACTCGGGCCGCCGGTCATGGCCGAGCCGGACCTGCCAGTCGTCTTGGTGGACGACGCGATGATGGTGTCCGCACAGCAGCACGGCGTTGTCGAGGTCGGTGGGACCGCCGTCGGCCCAGTGCCGGATGTGGTGCCCCTGGCACCAGCGAGGTGGGCGGTCGCAGCCCGGGAAGGCGCAGCCCCGGTCACGGAGGACGAGCGCTCGGCGCAGGGCCCCGTTGATGAGTCGGCGGGTCCGGCCGAGGTCGAGGAGCTGCCCGTCGCCGCCTAGCACCGCGGGAATGACCTGGGCGTCGCAGGCTATGCGCCGGACGGTCTCGGGAGTAAGCGTCGCGCCGTTGTCGAGCAGCCCCGAGCCGGTGCGCTGAGCGAGGCCGTCGTAGTCGACGGTGAGCACGAGCTGAGGACGGTCGCCGCCGTTGTCGGGCAGTTCGCCCGAGGCGAGCACACGGCGGCAGACCTCGGTGAGGGGTTTAGAACCCGTGTACGACAAGAATCAGTGAAGTTGACCGATCAACGGATGGCTTCCGTGGCGAGCCGGAGGCTGCGGCGGAGCCACGGGGGCAGGTCCGGGTCGGCGTCGGCCTCGTCGAAGGTCAGGTGGACGATCGCGGCGACCTCGTCGGGCGAGGCAGGGAAGGGCTCGGCGTCGGCCGGGAGCGGGGCGGCGAAGACGACGTTGACGACCAGGTCGCCGTCGTCGGCGGTGAACAGGCTGCTCTCGACGTACGTCAGCGGTACGCCGCTCAGGTCGACGTTGATCTCCTCAGCGACCTCGCGCCGCGCGGTCTGCTCCAGGACGTCGGGGATCGCAGGCCCGGCCGGCAGGTCGACCTTGCCGCCCACGCCCGACAGCAGGCCCGCGGCGTGCGCCTCGTTCTCGCTGCGCTTGATGAGCAGCCAGCGCCCGTCGCGATGGAGGTGGACCTCGACGTTGACGACGAACGCGGGACGCCTGCCGGGCGTGAGCTGCTCGATCATCCAGGCACTCTATGGCACGTCGGCCGTGCCGGCGGGCCTGCGGCGCAGGGCGAAGCCGATCCAGGAGGTCAGTACGACCAGTCCGGCCAGCACCTGCAGCGGCACGGTGAACCGTTCGGGGTAGACCACCCCGGTCAGGTACGTGTCGATGAAGCCGCGGGACAGGCCCTGCTCACCGGCTTCGCGGCGGGCCCAGTCCTCGACGTAGGTCAGGGGGCAGTCGAGGCCGAGGACGACCGTGGCGAAACCCCAGCCGGCGGCGATCAGGTGCGGCCAGATCAGCCACGGCCGCCACCAGGCCAGGAATCCGCCTGCGACGACGTACGCGAGGAACGCGAAGTGCACCACCATGGTGAGCCCGGCGAGCCACTGATAGGCCATGCTCCATTATCTGCCGCTAGGATCGCTCTCGGCGGCAGGGAGGAACTCGGGGAAGAGCCGAGACGGTCCCGCCACTGTGACCGGGGAGCCCGTCCCCACCCCGTCGGAGAGATCCGAGGCCACCGCAAGGGAAGGCCCGGGGCCGGGCGTCGATCCGGGAGTCAGGAGACTCCGGCCGCCGCATCGACTCTGCTACCGGGGCGCGGACCCCGACAGGAGGTACGCGGCCATGACGGCTGTCCTGGGTTTGTTGCTGTCCACTGCGGACACCGAGCTGCTCGCCGCCCGGGCGTCGGGCGCGCCCTGGCGCATCGGCAACCCGGCCCGGCTCGACGCCGGTGACGTCCCTGAGCTGCTGCGGGGCGTCGGCTTCGTGGTGGTACGCCTGCTCGGCGGCCGCCGCACCTGGCCGGCGGGGCTCGACGCGGTGCTCGCCGGCGGGCTGCCGGTGGTGGTGCTGGGCGGGGAGGCGCTGCCCGACGCCGCGCTGCAGGCCGAGTCGACCGTGCCCGCCGGGGTGGCCGGGGAGGCGCTGGCGTACCTGGTCGAGGGCGGTGCGGACAACCTGCGCGAGCTGCACCGCTTCCTGTCGGACACGCTGCTGATGACCGGCGAGGGCTTCGACGCCCCGCGGGCCACGCCGGAGCACGGCGTGCGCCCCGGCCCGGCGCACGAGGCCGGCCGGCCGACCGTCGGGATCGTCTACTACCGGGCGCACGAGCTGGCCGGGAACACGGCGTTCGTGGACACCCTCGCCGGGGCGCTGCACGACGCCGGCGCGAACGCGCTGCCGGTGTACTGCGGCTCGCTGCGCGGGGTGTCGGACGGGCTGCGTGACCTGCTGCGGGGCTGCGACGCGCTGATCGTGACGGTGCTGGCGGCGGGCGGCACCACCCCGGCGGACGCGAGCGGCGGCGGGGACGACGAGGCCTGGTCGGTGGCGGCACTGTCCGAGCTGGACGTGCCGGTGCTGCAGGCGCTGTGCCTGACCTCGCCGCGGGCGGTGTGGCAGGACTCGGACGCGGCGCTGAGCCCGATGGACGCGGCGATGCAGGTGGCGATCCCGGAGTTCGACGGCCGCCTGATCACGGTGCCGTTCTCGTTCAAGGAGCCCGGCCCGGACGGCATCGGCGTTTACGCGGCCGACCCGGAGCGGGCGGCCCGGGTCGCGGGCATCGCGGTGCGCCAGGCCCGGCTGCGGCACGTGCCGAACGAGCGCAAGAAGCTCGCGATCGTGCTGTCCAGCTACCCGACCCGGCACTCGCGGGTCGGCAACGCGGTCGGCCTGGACACCCCGGCCAGCGCGGTGGTGCTGCTGCGGGCGCTGCGCGAGGCGGGGTACGACCTCGGTGAGGGCTTCCCGGAGGACGGGGACGCGCTGATCCACACGCTGATCGCGGCGGGTGGCCACGATGTGGAGTGGCTGACCGAGGAGCAGCTCGCGGCGGCCCCGGCCCGGGTGCCGCTGCGCGAGCACACCCGCTGGCTGCAGGCGCTGCCCGCGAGCCTGCGCGACGGCATCGTGGCGGCGTGGGGCGAGCCGCCGGGCGAGCTGTACGTGGACCGGGGCGAGATCGTGCTGGCGGCGCTGCGCTTCGGCAACGTGCTGCTGATGATCCAGCCGCCGCGCGGCTTCGGGGAGAACCCGGTCGCCATCTACCACGACCCGGACCTCGCGCCGAGCCACCACTACCTGGCCGCGTACCGCTGGCTGGACGAGGAGTTCGGCGCGGACGCGGTGGTGCACCTGGGCAAGCACGGCACCCTGGAGTGGCTGCCGGGCAAGGGGCTGGGCCTGTCCCGCGAGTGCGCGCCGGACGCGGTGCTCGGGGACATTCCGCTGGTGTACCCGTTCATCGTCAACGACCCGGGCGAGGGCACCCAGGCCAAGCGGCGGGGGCACGCGGTGATCGTGGACCACCTGGTGCCGCCGATGGCGCGTGCCGAGACGTACGGCGAGATGGCGAAGCTGGAGCAGCTGCTCGACGAGTACGCCACCGTGCAGGCCCTCGACCCGACGAAACTGCCCGCCGTGCGCGCCCAGATCTGGACCCTGATCCAGGCCGCCCAGCTCCACCACGACCTGCACCAGGCCGACATGCCGGGCGAGGACGACTTCGACGACTTCATCCTGCACGTCGACGGCTACCTGTGCGAGGTCAAGGACTCGCAGATCCGCGACGGCCTGCACATCCTTGGCGGCGCGCCGGAGGGCGAGGCGCGGATCAACCTGGTGCTCGCGGTGCTGCGCGCCGACCAGGTGTGGGGCGGCGTGCGCGGGGCGCTGCCGGGCCTGCGGGCGGCGCTGTGCCGCCGGTACGGGCTGGACGAGCGCGCCCTGCTGGCCGAGCCGGGAGCCGTGGCGGCCGTGCCCGCGGACCTGACCGACGTCGCCGACGGCCCGGCCCGCACCGGCGCGGACGCCGTCGACCTGATCGAGGGCGTGGCCCGGCGGCTGGTGATCGGCAACGATACGCTGGGCTGGGAGCCGTCGAAGGTCCCGGCGGTCGTCGCCGAGGTGCTGGGCGGTCCGGACGACGCCGTGGAGGCAGTGCTGCACTTCGCCGCGACCGAGGTGGTGCCGCGGCTGGACGCGACCGTGGACGAGGTGACCGCGGTGCTGAAGGCGCTCGACGGGCGTTATGTCGCGGCGGGGCCGTCCGGCTCGCCGACCCGCGGCCTGGTCAACGTGCTGCCGACCGGGCGCAACTTCTACTCCGTCGATCCGAAGGCGATCCCGTCGCGCAACGCGTGGGACGTCGGGGTGGCACTGGCGGACTCGCTGCTGGCCCGGCACCGGCAGGACACCGGTGAGTGGCCGCGCACGGTCGGGCTGACGGTGTGGGGCACGTCGGCGATGCGCACCCAGGGTGACGACATCGCCGAAGTGCTGGCCCTGCTGGGCTGCCGGCCGACCTGGGACGACGCGTCGCGGCGGGTGACCGGGTTCGCGGTGGTGCCGCTGTCCGAGCTGGGCCGGCCGCGGGTGGACGTGACGGTGCGCATCTCGGGCTTCTTCCGGGACGCGTTCCCGCACGCCGTCGCGCTGATCGACGACGCGGTGCGGGCGGTGGCCGACCTGGACGAGGCCGACGAGGACAACTTCGTGCGCGCGCACGCCCGCGCCGACGAGGCCGAGCACGGCGACCGGCGGCGGGCCACCACCCGCATCTTCGGCTCCAAGCCGGGGGCGTACGGGGCCGGCCTGCTCCCGCTCATCGACGCCCGGAACTGGCGCGACGACAAGGACCTGGCCGAGGTGTACGCGGTCTGGGGCGGCTACGCCTACGGCCGGGACCTGGACGGCCGGGCCGCCCGCGAGGACCTGGAACGGGTCTACCGCCGGGTCAGCGTCGCCGCGAAGAACGTCGACACCCGTGAGCACGACATCGTCGACTCCGACGACTACTTCCAGTACCACGGCGGCATGATCGCGATGGTGCGCTCGCTGACCGGGGCCTCGCCGACCGCGGTGATCGGCGACTCGCACCTGCCCGACAGTGTGAAGACGCGCACCCTGGGCGAGGAGACCAAGCGCGTCTTCCGGGCCCGGGTGGTCAACCCGCGCTGGATCGCCGCGATGCGCCGGCACGGCTACAAAGGCGCGTTCGAGCTGGCCGCGACCGTGGACTACCTGTTCGGCTACGACGCCACGGCCGGGGTCGTCGACGACTGGATGTACGAGAAGCTGGCGGCGGCGTACGTCTTCGACCCGGAGGTCCGCGAGTTCCTGGAGCGGTCCAACCCGTGGGCGCTGCGCGGCATCAGCGAGCGCCTCATCGAGGCCGCCGACCGCGGCCTGTGGGCCGAACCGGACCCGGCCACGCTGGACGCGCTCCGTCAGGCCTATCTGGACGCGGAGGGCAGCCTCGAAGGCTGACCGGGCAGCGGCGAGCCGTCGGGTGATCGGGTGATTCACGACGATCCGGTGGATCACTACCGTGGCTGCGACACTTCGCTGAACGGGAGATCCGACGTGACGACACCCGGCCTGACGGCGCACACCGACACCCCGGCCGCGGTGCCGGCCGACGTCGCCGCGGCGGCCGCCGCCCGCGACCTGGGCGCGCACCGGGAGAGCTACCCGGCCAAGACGGTCAAGGTGATCCTGTTCGCCCTCGGCACGCTCGCGGTCATCTTCGGGGCGCTGGCCGTCATCATGACCGTGGTGACGGCCGGCGCCGCGCCCGGCGAGAACCAGGTCGGCGCGACTCCCGCGATCATCATGTGGGCGATCGCGCTGCCGTCGATCGGCGGTTTCCTGTGGGCGCTGCTGCGCAGCCCGGCCGTGTCCCAGCAGGCGCGGCGGTTCCAGGTGCACGTGTTCGAGCGCGGCTTCGTGTGGGTGCGCCGCAAGGGCACCGAGGTGTACCGCTGGGACGACGTGCAGACGCTGCACGCGGCCATCACCGTCGTCAACAACACCGGCATCGTCACCACGACGTACGACTACCGCATCGTCTGCACCGACGGCCGCCGGACGCGGTTGCGCGAGGTCCACACGGACATGGCACGGTTCGGTCCGCTGCTGTCGGCCGAGGTCGCCAGGGCGCAGCTGCCGAAGGCGATGTCGTTCTTCGACGAGGGCAACCCGGTGGCCTTCGGTGACTTCACGATCACCGACGACGGTGTGCAGACCAGGCGCGGCAAGCTGCTGACCTGGTCGGAGATCGGCGGGGTGCGGCTGGACGCCGGCCACGTCAGCATCGCCGACCGGGCGGGCAAGCGGATCTCGCCGCAGACGCTGCTCGGCAAGATCCCCAACGGGTACACGTTCCTGCTGATGATGGACACCATCCTCGGCAAGCTGCGCGCCGCGCAGGTGTAGCACGCCGTCCGCGAGTAGTCCGACAGCCCGCGAGAAGTCCGACAGCCCGGAAGGGGCACAAGAACGTGGCAAAGCCCAAGACTGGTGTCGTCGTCGGCACGTCCGTGCTGGCCGTGATCGGCGTGGTCTTCTTCGTCGCCGCCGCGTTCAGCTCCGGTGGCGAGGTGAGCTGTGACGGCAAGGCGATGCGGCCGGGTGACGTGTGCCTTGAGGTCGCCAAGGACGGCCGTAAGACCTATCACACCTACGACGAGGTCAAGGCCGAGCAGGAGGCTCGCCGCCCGGTCCTGCTCGTCGTCCTGGGCGGGTTCGGCGGGTTGTTCGTGCTGGCCGCGGGCGGATTCCTGGTGGCGGGCTCGCGGGAGAACAAGAAGGATCAGGCGCAGATCGAGGCCGCGGCGGCGTGGATGCGGGCGGGCTGACATGACACTGCTGGTGGAATCCGCGCTCGGGCTCGCCCCGGACGTCACCGTGGCGGCCTCGATGCGCAACCTCGGCGAGCACCGCGAGAGCTACCCGGCGGTCACCCCCAAGCCGCTGCTGCTCTCCTCGGGCATGTTCGCGGTGCTGTTCGGGGTGCTGGCCGGTGGCGCTACCTGGGGCGCGATCATCGGTGACCCGGCGGTCTGGATCGCCGCCATCATCCTCTGGTCCCTCGCCACGCCGTGCCTGCTGGGCTTCCTGTGGGTGCTGCTGCGCAGCCCGGCCGTGTCGAAGCGAGCCCGGCAGTTCCGGGTGCACGTGTTCGAGCACGGTTGGGTGTGGGCTCGCCGCAGCGGCACGCAGGCGTACCGCTGGGACGAGGTGCAGGCGCTGTTCGCCAACCTGGCCGTCTTCACCGCGGAGATCAGCCGCAGGACGCCCTACGGCATCCGGATCGCCATGGTCGACGGCCGCCGGATGGAGATCTGGCAGGTGCACGTCGACATGACGCGGTTCGGCCCGCTGCTCACCAAACGCGTCGCGCAGGCGCAGCTGCCCAAGGCGATGGCGTACTTCGACAAGGGCAACCCGGTCACCTTCGGCGATCTGACGATCACCGACGACGGCGTGGCCTTCCAGGGCTTTCTGACGCCCTGGTCGGACATCGGCGGCGTCGAGATCGACCACGTCGACCAGAGTTACCTGTCGCTGTTGGACCCGCAGTGCAAGCCGCGCGGGGCGCGGGTGAACTTCGGCCTGATGGCGAACGGGTACACGTTCGTGCTGATGGTCGAGGCGATCCTCGCGAAACTGCGCGGCGACGGCCGGTAGCGCCGGCCGTCAGCCGGCGAGCTGCTTGAGGTACGAGTGCTCGCTGGCGAAGGGTCGGTAGCCGAGCCAGTCGTTGACCGCGATCATCGGCGCGTTGGTGTAGTCGTTGCAGGTGATCGCGGTGTGGATGCCCGCCTGCGCGGCCCGGTGCAGGGCGACCGCCTTGGCGATCTTCGCCAGGCCCCGGCCGCGGTACTCGCGCAGCGTGCAGGTGCCGGCGGAGATGCCCTTGCCGAGTTCGAGGTTGGCCTCCAGGAACGTCACGCTGGCGGGCACGCCGTCGACGAGCACCACGGTGCCGACGTCGAGCTGCTGGTCGGGGCTGTTCCAGTAGCGGGCCAGCCAGGTGTCGTAAGGGACGCCGTCGAAGGACATGTCGCCGGGTTCGTCGATGGACGCGGCCTGGTCCAGGTCGTACACCGCCTGCGGGCCGGCCTCGCGGAGGCTGACCGCCGTCACGCCGGAAGGCATCGGCGGCACGGGCGGCAGGTGGGCGGTGTCCAGCCGGGCGTAACGGTCGTGGGCGCCGCGCGTGTAACCGCGCGCCTCGGCCCAGTGCTGGTCGGCGGGGTCGTCGGTGGCGAAGGTGCGCACCCGGCGGGCGCCGATGGCGCGCAGGTGCTGCTCCAGCCGCTCGTGCAGCGCGGTGCCCACGCCCCGGCCGCGATGATCGGGATGCACCTCGACCTGCAGGTAGCTCGCGCCCGGCTCGGCGGTGGAGATGTTGAACCCGCCGACGGCGCAGCCCACGACCTGCCCGTCGCGCGCGGCCAGCAGCCGCAGCAGCCGGGCCTCGGGGCGGCTGGTGCGCCACCACACCTCCTGCTGCGCCACGCTGGAGATGAACCACGGGAAGGCGGCGTAGCGGATGCGCGCCTGCTCCGGCACGTCCTCGATGGTCATCTCACGGATCAGCAGCTCATTCGTCACGGTCCCTGTCTAACAGGGGCGGCAAGCGAATTACCGGTGGCGCCCGCGCCGTTGCGGGCGCCACCGGGGGTCCTTTAGAGGGTCAGCGTCCAGCTGTTGACGTAGCCGACGTCACCGGAGGCCGCGTCCTGCACCCGCAGCCGCCAGGTGCCGTTGGCGGCCTCGGTGGACAGGTTCACGGTGTAGGTGGTGTCGATGTTGTCGGTGCTGCCGCCCGACCGGTTGTGCAGCGTGTACGCGCTGCCGTCCGGCGCGAGCAGCGACACCACCAGGTCGCCCTTGTACGTGTGCACGATGTGCACCTCGGCCGTCGACGTCGACGACGCGTTGCGGTTGCAGCCCGCGATGGTGATGTCGCTGTACACCGTGGCCACGTCGACGATGGTCACGTCGTTCGGATTGGTGCCGGTGCAGCCGGGCGCGCCGTTCACGGTCAGGGTGTAGCTGACGGTCCGGGTGGCCCCGCTGCCCGTGCCGATGACCGTGACCGCGTAGCTGCCCGCCGGGGTCGACGCGCTGGTGGCGATCGTCAGCGTCGACGATCCGCCGGCGGTGACCGAGGCGGGGCTGAACGTGGCGGTCGCGCCCGCGGGCAGGCCGCTCGCGGTCAGGTTCACGGTCTGCGCGACGCCGTTGGTGACCGCGGTGCTGATGGTCGAGGTCAGCGAGCCGCCCGGGTTGACCGAGCCGAAGGCGGGCGAGGCCGCGATCGAGAAGTCGTTCGCCGCGGTGCAGTACTGGGCCTGCTTGTTGATGGCCCGGTACGGGCAGTCGGCGTACTCGGACAGCAGCAGCACGGCGCTCTTGTTGCGGGAGGTCTGCGCCGCGATGACCTCGTCCGGCGGGTAGAAGCCGGGGCTGGACGACTTCGGATACATCTCGAAGGTGTACGTCCAGATGCGCTGGTCGCCCCAGAGCCAGTCGGTGATGTCGCCGTCGGTGACGTACAGGTCGCTGCCCTGCTCGGGAGTGTAGGAGTTGGTCGCCGCCATCTGCTGGCCGATGGTGGCGAACGTGTTGCGCTCGTCGGTGGTCATGCCCGGGTTCACGGTGTCGGCGGTGGTGTAGCCGAACGGCCACAGGATCAGCTCGCCGTACGTGTGGAAGTCGATGTTGGCCTTGATCTGCTGCACGCCGCCGATCCGGCGGGACAGCACGAAGTCGCGCAGCACCGACGCCTCCGGGGTGGAGAACGCCGACGGGCCGCGGTAGGTCTCCGACGACGGGCTGCCCGAGGAGCCGCCGCAGCAGCCCCACTTGTAGCCGAAGTTGCGGTTGATGTCGGTGCCGACCGCCGAGCTGCCCGAGTTCGGCTGGCGGTTCTTGCGCCAGGACCGGTAGGAGCCGGTGGCGATGTCGTACTCGCCGCCGTCGGGGTTGAGGTCCGGCACGATCCAGATCTCACGCGAGTCGACCACGGCCTTGACCCGGCTGTCGGTGGTGTACGCGTCGGTGAACAGGTTGGCCAGGTAGAGCGCCATCTCGACGGTGAGGTGCTCACGGGCGTGCAGGTGAGCGTTGAACAGGATCTCGGGCTCGTTCTCGTCGGTGGCGACGTTGTCGGAGATCTTCAGCGCGACGATCTGGCGGCCCTCGTACGAGGTGCCGATGACGGACTTGCGGACCAGTGCCGGGTGGTCCGCGACGATCTGGTTGATCTCGGTGTTCATCTCGGCGTAGTTGTGGAAGCCGCCGTCGGCCGACGGGAAGTCGAGCGGGACCGCGTTCGGCCCGGTGACCCGTGAGGACGGCGGGGGCAGCAGCTCCAGGCCGAAGCCCAGGCGGCGGATGCGGTCGGCCTCGGTCGTGTTCGCGGTGATGTAGATCTTGCCGTGCTCGATCAGGTCGATCGCCGCTCCGGTGCGGGCGACCGCGTCGCGGTCGGCGAACGTCTGCGGGCCGGTGACCAGGTACTGCTGGGAGCTGGCGAGGGTGAAGTCGTCGGCGGGCGCGCCGCCGGCCGGGCCGGGCACGGTGAGGGCGAGGCCGGTGGCCAGGGTGGTGAGGACGAGCGCGAGTCTGCGCACGGGTTACCTCCGAGGGGGTCGGTGGAGGCGGGTCGGGAGCAGGCCCGGCTCCGCTGGTCGCGGAGCCGGGCCCGGGATGGTGCGACGGATTCAGAGGGTGAGCGTCCAGGAGTTGATGTAGCCGGTGTCGATCGAGGCGGCGTCGCGGGCGCGCAGGCGCCAGGTGCCGTTCTTGACCTCGGAGGACAGGTTCACCGTGTAGATGGTGTCGATGTTGTCGGTGCTGCCGCCCGACCGGTTGTGCAGGTTGTACACCGAGCCGTCCGGCGCGACGAGGTCCACGATCAGGTCACCCTTGTACGTGTGCACGATGTGCACCTCTACCTTGGACGACGAGCCGGCGTTGCCCGTGCAGCCGGAGATCGTGATGTTGCTGTACACCCCGGTGGTGTTGTTGTCCGGGATGCTCACGTCGGTGCCGTTGGTGGCCGCGGCGCAGCTGCCGACCGGGTTGACCGTCCAGGTGAACGAGGCCGTGCCGGTCTTGCTCGCGCTGTCGGTCGCGGTGACGGTCACGGTGTAGGTGCCCGCGGTGGTCGGCGTGCCGGTGATCTGGCCGGTCGAGGCGCTGATCGAGGTGCCGGCCGGCAGGCCGCTGGCCGACCAGCTGTACGGCGAGGTGCCGCCGGAGGCGGTGCTGTTCAGGGTGACGGCGGTGCCGACGACGGTGGACTGGTTGCCGGGGCCGGTGACGGAGACGCCGCCAGGGGCCCCGCCGAGGGAGACCGCCGCGTTGTAGATGTCGGTCGCGAAGTAGCGGACCTCGGTGTACACACCCGGGTTCTGCGGGCGGGCGCAGCCGATGCCCCAGCTCACGATGCCGACCTGGATCCACTCGTTGGAGGCGTTCTTCTTGACCATCGGGCCGCCGGAGTCGCCCTGGCACGTGTCGACGCCGCCGGAGCTCCAGTTGCCGGCGCAGATCTCCTCATTGAAGACCAGGCCGGAGTAGTCGCCGCCGGCGCTCTGGCACTGCGTGTCGGTGATGAACGGGACCTGCGCCTTGAGCAGGTAACGCTGCTGGCCGCCGCCCTCGGTGGCCGCGCCCCAGCCCATCACGTCGAAGTTGCCGCTGTGCAGCGACGTGTCCGTGGCGATCTTCAGCAGCGGGGCGGTGGTGATCGGGCTGGACAGGCGGATCAGCGCCCAGTCCTTGCCGGTGCCGTTGTAGCCCGGGGCGCGGTACACGTAGTTCGAGGTGCGGGTGGTCCGGGTCGGGTCCTGCAGGTCGACGACGCCCCAGGTGGCCGTGATCGAGGTGTTGTTGCCGGTCGCGCCGACACAGTGCGCCGCGGTCAGCACCAGGCTCGCGGTGTACATCGCGCCGCCGCAGCCCATGGACAGGCGCACCATCCACGGGAACTCGCCCTGCGCGGCCCGGGTCCCGCCGACGACCTGAGGCGTGACCGAGCCGTCGCCGGAGGGCGCGGCCTGCGCCGGGACGGCGGCCGAGCCCAGGGCGAGCATGGCGCCGGCCAGCGCGATCGCGCCGGCGCGTAGCGCCGTTCGTAGTGAATTCCGCACAGGATCCTCCCAAGGTCCACCCGGCGCCGAGCGCTTCTGGCGCCGGATCGCCGGAGAGTTTCCCTGGAAGCTAGCGGAAGACAACGATACATAGCAATATCGAAGTTAATTGTTACGTGCTGATGTCGGGCCCGCCGGGGCGTGACACATGCCTCCGTACGGGCGACCCGCTTTGACGCGGCGCACCGCGTCCGTCACGATGGCCGGTGAGCGGCAGTGGAGGAACCCGGTGCGAGTCCGGGGCGGTCCCGCCACTGTCACCGGGGAGCGACCCCTCCCGAGCGGCTCCGTCTCACGACGCGCGCCGTTTCGGCACCAGGCCACGGCCGTTGACACGGTTGGAAGGCCGAGGGGAAGCGTCGATCCGGGAGCCAGGACACTCCGGCCGCTCGCGACGCCGCACGGCGTCACCACACCGGATTTCGCGGGCGAGGAAACCCGCGGAGAGGACTCGCGCATGGGCTCGTGCCTGAGCGGGCTTTGACCCCGCTGTATCCGTTCGCAGCCGTCGTCGGCCTGGCCGACCTCCGGCTCGCCCTGCTGCTCAACGCCGTCTCGCCCGCCATCGGCGGGGTGCTGGTGCGCGGCGAGAAGGGCACCGCCAAGTCCACCGTGGTGCGGGCGCTGGCCGGGCTGCTGCCGCAGGTCGAGGTCGTCGCCGGGTGCCGGTTCGGCTGCGACCCGGCGTCGCCGTACGGCGCGTGCCCGGACGGGCCGCACAGCGCCGGTCAGGACGTCATCGTCCGGCGCGCCAGGCTGATCGAGCTGCCCGTCGGTGCGACCGAGGACCGGCTGGTCGGCGCGCTGGACCTGGAACGGGCGCTGACCGCCGGGCAGGCCGCGTACTCGCCGGGCCTGCTGGCCGGGGCGCACCGCGGCGTGCTCTACGTCGACGAGGTGAACCTGCTCCACGACCACCTGGTGGACCTGCTGCTCGACGCCGCCGCGATGGGCGAGGCGTACGTGGAGCGCGACGGCGTCTCGGTGCGCCATGCCGCCCGGTTCCTGCTGGTGGGGACCATGAACCCGGAGGAGGGTGAGCTGCGCCCGCAGCTGCTCGACCGGTTCGGGCTGGCGGTGCAGGTGCGCGCCCCGCGGGAGCCGAAGGAGCGGGTCGAGGTGGTGCGGCGGCGGCTGGCGTACGAGGCCGACCCGGCCGGGTTCGCGGCGCGGTGGGCCGAGGCGGACGCCGAGCTGGCCGAGCGTATCGACACCGCCCGGCGGCGGCTGCCCACGGTGGAACTGCCCGACGCGGAGTTGACCCGCATCGCGCACGTGTGCGCCGCGTTCGAGGTGGACGGGCTGCGGGCCGACCTGGTGGTGGCCCGCGCCGCGCTGGCCCTGGCCGCCTGGCACGGCCGCGGCCGGGTCACCGAGCAGGACGTGCGGGACGCGGCCCGGCTGGCGCTGCCGCACCGCCGCCGGCGCGACCCGTTCGACGCCCCGGACCTCGACGAGCAGGCCCTGGAGGACGCGTTGAACAGCGCACCTCCGCCGGCTGAAGCCGACGGCTCCCACGACGGCCCGGGTGCTCCCGACGACCAGGACCGTGCGGCGGGCGGCGAGGGTGCCCCGAAGGCCGATCTCGACGGTGATGCCGACCTGGACGGTGACGGGCCGGACGGCTCCGGTCCGGACGACGGGCCCGACGGTGGCCCGGACGACGACGGGCCGTATGACGGCCCGCGGCCGGGCGGGCCCGGCGGTGCGGCCCCGGACGAGGGCGGCACGCCGCCGCGGCCGGTGCCGCAGGGGGACACCCGGCAGCGGGACGGGGCCGACGAGGGGCGTTACGCGTCGGCGGGGCAGCAGCACGCCGAGGCGGCGACGCCACGGCGGGCGCGGCTGTTCGCGGTGCAGGGAGTGGGGGAGGGTGCGGCGGGGCGGCGCTCACCCGCGTACACCCGGATGGGTCGGACCGTCGGCGCGCGGGTGCCCGGCGGCACCCTGGCCGCGCTGCACCTGGCGGCGACCGTGCGGGCGGCGGCCGGGCGGCAGCACGCCCGGGGCCGGACCCCCGGCGGCCCGCTGCGGCTGGTCGCGGCCGATCTGCGCGAGCCGGTGCGGCAGGGGCGCGAGTCGAACCTGGTGCTGTTCTGCGTGGACGCCTCCGGGTCGATGGCGGCCCGGCAGCGTATGGGCGCGGTGAAGGGCGCGGTGCTGTCGCTGCTGCTCGACGCGTACCAGCGGCGTGACAAGGTCGGCCTGGTCACCTTCCGGGGCAGCGAGGCGGAGCTGGCGCTGCCGCCGACGTCCAGCGTGGAGGCCGGCGCGGCGCGGCTGCGCGAGCTGCCCACGGGCGGGCGTACCCCGCTGGCCGCGGGACTGCGCCGGGCGGCGCACACGCTGCGGGTCGAGCGGCTCCGCGACCCGCACCGGCGCGCGCTGCTGGTGCTGGTGACCGACGGCCGGGCCACCGCCGGGGCGGACCCGGTCGGCGAGGCCATGCGCATCGCGGGCGGGCTCGCCGCGACCGGGGTGTCGGCGGTGGTCGTGGACTGCGAGTCGGGGGTGGTGCGGCTCGGACTCGCCGCCCGCCTGGCGGCGCGGCTCGGCGCGGAGCACGTGCCGTTGGCCGAGGTGACCGCGCAGGGGCTGGCCGGGGTGGCCCGCCGGGACCGCCGGAGGGCGGCATGACGCAGACGAGTGGAGGCCGCTGATGCCGCAGGGCAAGCCGGAGACCGTGCCCGACGACGGGCTCACCACGCGGCAGCGCCGGAGGTCCCCGGTGCTGGCCGTGCACACCGGGATCGGCAAGGGCAAGTCGACGGCGGCGTTCGGCATGGCGCTGCGGGCCTGGAACGTGGGCTGGCCGATCGCGGTCTTCCAGTTCGTCAAGAGTCCCAAGTGGCGGGTCGGCGAGGAGGCCGCGTTCCGGGCGCTGGGCGGCGCGCACGACGAGTCCGGCACGGGTGCGCCGGTGACCTGGCACAAGATGGGCGAGGGCTGGTCGTGGCTGGCCCGGCCCGGCGACGAGCGCGACCACGCCGCCGAGGCGGCCGAGGGCTGGGCCCAGGTCAAGCGCGACCTGCTGGCGCAGCGGTACGGCTTCTACGTGCTCGACGAGTTCACCTACCCGATGCACTGGGGCTGGGTGGACACCGCCGACGTGGTCGAGACCCTGCGCACCCGCCCCGGCTCCCAGCATGTCGTGATCACCGGCCGGTACGCCGCGCCGCCGCTGCTGGAGCTGGCCGACCTGGTCACCGAGATGGGCAAGGTGAAGCACCCGATGGACGCGGGACGCAAGGGCCAGGCGGGGATCGAATGGTGAAGCGCGAGGAGCGAGCGAAGCGAGCCCCGCAGTCGCGAACGGACAGTTCATGGTGAACACACCTCGGATCGTGGTGGCCGCGGCGGCGTCGGGGCATGGCAAGACGACCGTGGCGACGGGGCTGCTGGCGGCGTTGACGGCGCGCGGCATGACCGCGGCCGGGTTCAAGGTCGGCCCGGACTACATCGACCCGACCTACCACTCGCTGGCCTGCGGGCGGCCCGGCCGCAACCTGGACCCGTCGCTGGTCGGCGAGGACCTGGTCGCGCCGCTGTTCGCGCACGGGGCCACCGGTGCGCAGGTGGCGGTCGTCGAGGGCGTGATGGGCCTGTACGACGGCCGGTCGGGGGAGGGCGACTTCGGCTCGACCGCACACGTGGCGCGGCTGCTGGACGCGCCGGTGGTGTTCGTGGTGGACGCGACCGGCCAAGGCCGGTCGGTCGCCGCGCTGCTGCACGGGTTCCGCTCGTTCGGCTCGGTGCGGCTGGCCGGGGTGGTGCTCAACCGGGTCGGCTCGGACCGGCACGAGGAGATCCTGCGCGAGGCCTGCGAGGAGGTCGGCACGCCGGTGCTCGGCGTGCTGCGGCGCGCCGGTGCGGTGGCGGTGCCGTCCCGGCACCTCGGGCTGGTGCCCGCCGCCGAGCGCAGCGGCGCGGCGGTGGACGCGGTGCGGGCCATGGGCGCGCTGGTCGAGGACGGGGTGGACCTCGGTGAGGTGCTGGCGGTGGCGCACAGCGCGCCGCCACTGGCGGTGACGCCGTGGTCGGCGGCCGAGGCCGTGCGGGCGGCGGCCGAGGCGGCCGGAGCGCGGCAGGCCGGGCTGGAAGCGGACGGAACGTCGGCCGAAGCCGGGGACCGGCCCGTGATCGCGGTCGCGGGCGGGCCCGCGTTCACCTTCGGCTATGCCGAGCAGGCCGAGCTGCTGCGCGCCGCCGGGGCCGAGGTCGTGCACGTCGACCCGCTGCGTGACGAGGCGCTGCCACGGGGCACCGCCGGGCTGGTCGTGGGCGGCGGCTTTCCCGAGGTGTACGGCGACGAGCTGGCCGCCAACAAACCGCTGCGCGACGCGGTACGCGCACTCGCCGCCGCGAACGCGCCGATCGCCGCCGAGTGCGCCGGACTGCTGTGGCTGGCCAGGTCGCTGGACGGGCGCGAGATGTGCGGGGTGCTCGACGCCGAGGCGGTGCTGACCGAGCGGCTCACGCTGGGCTACCGCGACGCGGTCGCGGTGTCCGGCAGCGTGCTCGCCGACCCGGGCACCCGGGTCACCGGGCACGAGTTCCACCGCACCGCGGTGACCCCGCAGGCCGGGCCGTCGCCCGCGTGGGCGTGGCGCGGCCGGTCCGCGGAGGGCTTCGTCCAGGGCGGGGTGCACGCGTCGTACCTGCACCTGCACTGGGCGGGGCACCCGGGTTTCGCGCGCCGGATGGTGCGTGCCGCATGCGCCTGATCGGGGTGGGGGTCGGTCCCGGTGACCCGGAACTGGTGACGCTGCAGGCGGTGCGGCTCCTGCGCGAGGCCGGTCGGGTGTTCGTGCCCGTGATGGACCTGGCCGAGCAGGGCCGCGCCGAGGCGACGGTACGCGCGCACGCCGGCCACGACCGCGTCGAGCGGCTGGTGTTCGCCCTCAACGAGCGCGACGACGCGCGCCGCCGCGAGTCCCACTGGGACGCCGCCGGTGAGCGCGTCGCCGACTGGCTGCGCGAGACCGGCGGCACCGCCGCGTTCGCCACCATCGGCGACCCCAACGTGTACTCGACCTTCGGCTATCTCGCCGCGACCGTCCGCGCGCTGCTGCCCGAGGTGGCCGTGCAGACCGCACCCGGGATCACCGCGATGCAAGCGCTCGCCGCCGCGGCCGGGGTTCCGCTCGCCGAGGGCATGGAGCCCCTGGTGCTGGTGCCGCTGGCCCGGGGCGCGACGGCACTGCCGGCCGCCCTGGCGTACGCGCAGGACGGGACGGTGGTCGCGTACAAGGGCGGCCGGCACCTGGCGGACGTGGTCAGCGCGGTGAAGGAGGCCGGGCGGCTGGACGAGGCGGTGCTCGGCACCCGGCTGGGGCTGCCGGGCCAGAGCGTGGCGCCGCTGGCCGAGGCGGTCGAGGCGCCGTACCTGTCGGCGGTGCTGGTGCCGGGCCGCCGGGACGCACGAGGAGGAAAGCTGTGAAGGTCGTCTTCATCGGAGCCGGGCCCGGTGCGGCCGACCTGCTCACCCTGCGTGGCGCGGCCGCGATCGCCGCCGCTGACGTGGTGGTCTGGGCGGCCAGCCTGGTCCACCCGGACGTGCTCGGGCATGCCCGGCCGGGGGCGCGGATCGTGGACTCGGCGGCGCTGACCCTGGAGCAGACGCTCGACCTGTACCGCGAGGCCGCCGAGCGCGACCTGGTCGTCGCGCGGATCCACTCCGGCGACCCGGCGCTGTGGGGCGCGCTCGGCGAGCAGCTCGACGCGTGCCGCGAGCTGGGCCTGCCGACCGAGGTGATCCCCGGGGTGTCGTCGTTCACGGCGGCCGCCGCGGCGGTGCGGCGGGAGCTGACCGTGCCGGAGGTGGCGCAGTCGGTGGTGCTGACCCGGCTGGAGGGCGGCAAGACTCCGATGCCGGAGCGGGAGTCCGTCCGCGCGTTCGCCGCGCACGGCGCGACGATGGCGGTGTTCCTGTCCGCGGCCCGGTCCGGGCAGCTCGCGGATGAGCTGCTGGCGGGCGGGTACGCCGCGGAAACGCCCGTGGTGGTGGCCTACCGGGTGACCTGGCCGGAGGAGCTGATCGTGCGTTGCACGGTCGGCACCCTGGAGACGGCGGTCAAGGAGCACAAGCTCTGGAAGCACACGCTGTTCCTGGTCGGGCCGGCGCTCGGCGAGGCGGGCGGCACGCGCAGCCACCTCTACCACCCCGGCCACTTTCACGGCTTCCGCCGGGCCGACCCGGCCGCCCGCGCCGCCCTGCGAGCAAGCCGTGACTGAGACGCCCGCTCCGGGCGAGCCCGACGTTCCGGCCTCCCGTGGCCGGATCCGCCGCGTGGCTGCCGTGACGGGAACGGATGTGCCGGAGCTGCGGGAACCCGATCTCCCACGGACCGCGAAGGATCGCCCGAAGGCGCTGCGGACCGGGTGGACGACGGGGACCTGCGCGTCCGCGGCGGCGAAGGCGGCCACGGAGTTGCTGGTCGGCGGCGTTTCCCCGCGGTGGGTCGAGGTGGCGCTGCCGTCGGGCCGGCGGGTCACTTTCGCCGTCGCGGAGTCGGTGCTGGACGGTGACGCGGCTCGCGCGGTCGTGGTGAAGGACGCCGGTGACGACCCGGACGTGACGCACGGCGCGCGGCTGACGGCGACCGTGCGGTGGCAGGACGGCGCGGGTGTGGCGCTGCGCGGCGGGGACGGCGTCGGCACGGTGACCAGGCCGGGTCTGGGGCTGGACGTGGGCGGGCCGGCGATCAACCCGGTGCCGCGTCAGATGATCACCCAGGCGGTGGCGGAGGCCGCCGGGGGACGCGGGATCGAGGTCGTGATCTCCGTGCCGGACGGCGAGCGCATGGCCCGCAAGACGACCAACCGACGGCTGGGCATCCTCGGCGGCATCTCGATCCTGGGCACGACCGGCATCGTGCGGCCGTTCTCCACCGCCTCGTGGCGGGCCAGCGTGATGCAGGCCGTGCAGGTCGCCGCCGCGCAGGGCGAGCAGACGATCGTGCTGTGCACCGGCGGGCGCACTGAGGCGGGTGCGATGGCGCTGCTGCCGGGCCTGCCCGAGGTGTGCTTCGTCGAGGTCGGCGACTTCACCGGGGCCGCGCTGCGGACGGCGGCGGAACGAGGCATGACCGGGGTGGTCTTCGTCGGCATGGCCGGCAAGCTGACCAAACTCGCCGCCGGGGTGCTGATGACGCACTACACCCGGTCGGCGGTGGACACCGTGCTGCTGGGGCAGGTCACGACGGCGGTGGGCGGGTCGGCGGAGCTGGCCGAACAGGTCGACGGGGCGAACACGGCGCGGCACGCGTACGAGCTGTGGGAGGCGGCGGGGCTGCTGCGCGCGGCGGGCGACGTGCTGTGCGGGCGGGTGCGTGACGTGCTGGTGCGGTTCGGCAAGGGCGCGCTGCGGGCCGACGTCGCGATGGTGGACTTCACGGGCAAGACGGTCGTGGCGGCGACCAGGCCGGAGTGGGTCGCATGCGCTGGATGACGGGTGGGCGGCGTTCGGCCGGGCACGCCGCTCGGGTGGGCGGTGTTCGCCGGCCGGCGGCCGCCGAGCAGATCCCGAGGTCGGCGACATGCGGCGGGTGACGGTCGTGGGTCACGACGGCGGTGGGCTGAGCGCGGCCGCCGGTGCGGCGCTGGCGCGGGCGACGCTGGTCGCCGGGGGCGCGCGGCATCTGTCCGGGCTGGACGTGGCCGCGGAGTGCCTGGTCATGGGACCGGTCGCGCCGGTGGTGGCGCGGGTGGCGGCGCATGACGGCGAGGCGGTGGTGCTGGCCAGTGGCGATCCGGGGTTCTTCGGCATCGTCGCGGCGCTGCGCCGGGCCGGGGTCGAGCCGGTGGTGATCCCGGCGGTGTCCAGCGTCGCGGCCGCGTTCGCCCGTGCGGGCCTGCCCTGGGACGACGCGCTCGTCGTGTCGGCGCATGGCCGCGACGGCGCCGCTGCCGCCTCCGCGCTGCGCGATGATCCGTTTTCGTGGACGCTGGACGCCCCGATAGGGGCAGCGGGCGTCCGCAAAAACGGATCATCATCCGCCGGCGGGCTGCGGCGGGCGGTCAACGTCTGCCGGGCGTACCCGAAGGTGGCGGTGCTGACCGCGCCCGGCAGCGGCCCGGCCGAGCTGGGCGCGGCCCTGGCCGGGTGGCCGCGCACGCTGGTGGTCGCGGAGCGGCTGGGTACGGCGCAGGAGCGGCTGGTCACCGTCGAGGCGGCGGACGCGGCAGCGGGGACCTGGGCCGACCCCAACGTCGTGCTCGTGCTGGACCCGGACCGGCCGCGGCTCGATCCACGGCCCGGTTGGATCGCCGGGGCAGGCCCCGGGCCCGCCGGGTGGGCGCTGCCCGAAGCCGCCTACGCCCACCGCGACTCGATGATCACCAAGGCGGAGGTGCGCGCGTACGTGCTCGCCCGGCTCGGCCCGCGCCTCGGTGACCTGGTCTGGGACGTGGGAGCCGGGTCCGGCTCGGTCGCCGTGGAGTGCGCCCGGTTCGGCGCGGCGGTGCTCGCCGTCGAACGCGACCCGGCGGCCCTGCCCCTGATCGCCGCCAACACGGCCGGTCTCGGCGTACGCCTCGTCGCGGGCGACGCGCCGAACTGCCTGGCCGGGCTGCCCGAGCCCGACGCGGTCTTCGTCGGCGGCGGCGGCCCGCCCGTGCTCGCGGCGTGCGTCGCGCGGCGGCCGGCCCGGATCGTGACCGCGCTGGCCGGGCTCGAACGCGTCGGCCCGGTGCTGGGCGTGCTGGGCGACGCCGGTTACCGGACGGAGGGCGTGCAACTGCAGGCCTCGCGTCTGAGCCCGCTGCCCGGCGGCAGTCACCGGCTCGCCGCGACCAATCCCGTCTTCGTCGTCTCCGGGGAGTTGCCATGACCATCGGCCTGATCTGGGCCACCGCCGCCGGTCGCGAAGCCGCCACGCGGCTGGCCGCCGCGTGGCCGGGCGAGTGCACCGTCCACGCGGGAAGCGTCCGCGACCAGCTCACCCAAGCCTGGTCCGGCTCCGACGCGATCGTCGCCTTCCTCGCCACCGGCGCCACCGTGCGCCTGCTCGCCCCCCTGCTCACCACCGACTCGGCCGGTAAGCACACGCAGCCCGGTGTGGTGTGCGTGGACGAGGCGGGCCGGTGGGCTGTGGCGCTGCTCGGCGGCCACGCCGGTGGGGCGAACGCGCTGGCCGCGCGGGTGTCCGACGTGCTCGGCGCGGCACCGGTGGTGACCACTGGAACGGACGCGGCCGGGCTGCCCGGCCTGGACACACTCGGCTTCGCGGTGGCGAACCCGGCGGCCGTCGCCCCGGTGTCGCGGGCACTGCTGGACGGCGCGCCGGTGCACCTGCGCTCCGACCAGGTATGGCCGCTGCCCGCCCTGCCCGCCAACCTCGGCGACCACCCCGGCGCGGCCCACACCGTGCTGGTCACCGACCGCGTGTCACCCCGCCCGGTGGGAGAGCGGTCGGTGCTGGTGCTGCGTCCGCCGTCGCTGGTACTCGGGATCGGGGCGAGTCGCGGCGTGTCCGCCGACGAGATCGCCGAGC
This sequence comes from Catellatospora sp. NPDC049111, assembly GCF_040648615.1. NCBI lineage: Bacteria > Bacillati > Actinomycetota > Actinomycetes > Micromonosporales > Micromonosporaceae > Catellatospora > Catellatospora sp. NPDC049111. The sequence goes on from NZ_JBEZEB010000002.1 coordinate 403,126, forward strand.
TGGTCGCGCGGGTGCTCGCGGACGCGGGTCTGGCGGCGGAGTCCGTCTGCGCGGTGGCGACCGCGGACGTGAAGGCCGACGAGGCCGGGCTGCTCGCCTACGCTGCGGCGCGTGGCCTGCCGGTGGTGACGTTCCCCGCGGAGCGGCTGGCGCAGGTGACCGTGCCGAACCCGTCCGAGGTGGTCCGGGCCGCTGTGGGCACGCCGAGCGTGGCCGAGGCGGCGGCGCTGCTGGCCGCCGGTGCCCGGGGCCGCGGGGCGGAGCTGGTGGCGGGCAAGACGGCGTCGGCGATGGCGACCGTGGCTGTGGCCCGGCTGGTGCCGATGGGCCGGCTCGCGGTGATCGGCCTCGGTCCCGGCGCGGCGGACCTGCGCACTCCCCGCGCGACGGAGCGGCTGCGCGCGTCCTCGATCGTCGTCGGCCTCGACCAGTACGTGGACCAGGTCCGGCACCTGCTGCGACCCGGCACCCGGATCGTCGACTCGGGACTCGGTGCGGAGGAGGAGCGCGCCCGTTCGGCGGTCGAGCTGGCGCGGCAGGGGCACGCGGTGGCGCTGATCGGTTCCGGCGACGCGGGCGTGTACGCGATGGCGTCTCCGGCGCTGGAGTTCGCCGGGGACGACATCGAGGTGACCGCGGTGCCGGGAGTGACGGCGGCGCTGGCCGCGTCGTCGCTGCTGGGCGCGCCGCTGGGGCATGACCACGTCTACCTGTCGCTGTCGGATCTGCACACCCCCTGGGAGATGATCGAGCGGCGGCTGGAGGCGGCGGCCCATGCGGACCTCGTGGTCTGCCTGTACAACCCGCGCAGCGCGCGGCGTACCCGGCAGCTCCCGGCGGCGCTGGCGATCCTGGGCGCACACCGGCCGCCGGACACGCCGATCGGGCTGGTCCGCGACGCGTCCCGGGCCGGCGAGCGGATCGCGCTGACCACCCTCGACGCGATCGATCCGGCCGAGGTGGACATGAACACGGTGGTGATCGTCGGGGCCAGCACGACCCGTACGGTCGCCGGGCGCATGGTCACCCCGCGGGGGTACGCGTGGATGGCGCGGTGAGCCCGGTGCGCTTCGACGGCTGCCAGGGGTGCGGCGCGTGCCTGCTGACCTGCCCGACGCACGCGATCCGGCCGATCGGCGGGACGGGCCCGGCCCGGCTGTACGCCCGGCCCGACCTGTGCACCGGCTGCGGCGAGTGCGTCGAGGTGTGCCCGGTCGACGCGGTGACCCTGGTCGAGCGGGAGGCGCGATGACGAACGTGGCCAGGACGGTGCATCCGATCGAGGCGGAGTCCTACCGCATCCTGCGGGCGGCCGTGGACACCTCCGGGCTGCCCAGGCACAGCCGGGACGTGGCCGAGCGCATCGTGCACACCACCGCCGACCCAGGTTGGGTCGGCGATCTGGTGCTGGACGAGCCGGCGCTGGCCGCCGGGGCGGCGGCGCTGGCGGCGGGAGCGCCGCTGGTCGTGGACGTGACCATGGTCGGCGCGGGCATCACCCGCTACCCGTCACGCTGCCTGGTCGGCTCGGCACGGGCGGCGGAGCTGGCCGCGGCCGAGGGCGTCACCCGCTCGGCGGCGGCGGTGCGGCTGGCCGCGGCCGAACACCCCACGGGCGCGGTCTGGGCCGTCGGCAACGCCCCGACCGCGCTGTTCGAGCTGCTGCGGCTGGCCGCGGCCGGGCAGGTCGTCCCGGCGCTGGTGGTCGGCCTGCCCGTGGGCTACGTGGGCGCGGCCGAGTCGAAGGCCGCGCTGCGCGCGTCCGGGCTGCCGCAACTGTCCAACGTCAGCGCGCGCGGCGGATCGGCGGTCGCCGCCGCGGCCGTCAACGCCCTGCTCTACGGCGATCCCTTGCCCGCGCGGGAGCACCCCGAGTCCCGCCGGGAGCCGGTCCCGGCATCCGGAGCACCCCGAACATCCTTGGAGGAGAGACTGTGACCACCACCCCGCCCGCGCTGCTCATCGCCGGGCATGGCACGTCCGACGCGGACGGAGCCGAGCAGTTCCGCGCGTTCACCGAACGGGTCGGCAAACACCTCGCCCCGCGCGGCGTGACCGTCGGCGGCGGCTTCATCGAGCTGTCCCCGCCCCCGCTGGGCGAGGCGGTGGCAGAGCTCGTCGCGGGCGGGCACCGCCGGCTGGCCGCCGTACCGCTGATGCTGGTCGCGGCGGGGCACGCGAAGGGCGACATCCCCGCGGCACTGGCCCGCGAGCAGCTGCGGCATCCCGGCCTGGCGGTGGCGTACGGCCGCCCGCTCGGCGCGCACCCCACGGTGCTCGCCCTGCTGCGGGAGCGCTTGAACCAGGCGGGAGCCGATCAGGACAGCACGGTGCTGCTGGTCGGCCGGGGCTCGACGGACCCCGACGCGAACGCCGAGGTCGCGCGGGCGGCCCGGCTGCTGGCCGAGACGACCGGGGTGGCCGGGGTGGAGTACGCCTTCATCTCGCTCGCGGCCCCCGGCGTGCCCACGGGCCTGGACCGCTGCGCGGCGCTGGGCGCGCGCCGGATCGTGGTGCTGCCGTACTTCCTCTTCACCGGGGTGCTGCCGCGCCGGGTGGCGGAGCAGGCCACGGCGTGGGCGATGGGCCGCCCCGACGTGCAGGTGCGGAGCGCGGACGTGCTCGGCGACACCGACGCCCTGGCCGACCTGGTGATCGAACGCTACGGCGAGGCGCTGGCCGGCGACATCCGGATGAACTGCGACTCCTGTGTGTACCGGATCAGCCTGCCGGGCTTCGAGGACCGGGTCGGGCTGCCGCAGACCCCGCACCACCACCCGGGTGACCCGGGGCACAGTCACGGTCACGATCACCCGCACGGCCACGATCACGCACCGCTTCATGCGGATATTCACCGACGTCACCCCTGAGGAGGTTTGACGGCCGGCGAGCGTTGCTGGCATGGTGAGGGCAACAAGTTCACATCAGACGACGGTGCGCAGGAACCCGGTGAGAATCCGGGACGGTCCCGCCACTGTGACCGGGGAGCGCCCCGCACGAGCCACGGCCGCCGCAGCGGCTGGAAGGCGCGGCAAGCGCGACGAAGTTCCATCCACCCGGGAGTCAGGACACTGACCCGTCGTTGTCCAGTTCGGGGCGGTGAACCCCGAGGAGGAGGTTTTGTCATGGGTGCGTTGTCGACGCCCGCGGTGCCGTCGCAGGAGACGGCCGGAATCGCGGGGCGGCTGCGGGATCAGGTCATCGCCGGAGTGCTCGTCGCGGTGGCGCTGTTCATCCTCTACGCGGTGTTCCTGGACCAGGGCGCGCTGCTGTCCCCGGTGTACGGGGAACTCTCCCGTAGCGCCAACTACCTGCACGAGCTGTCCCACGACGGGCGGCACCTGTTCGCCGCCAACTGCCACTGAGCGGGGCGGACATGTCCCTGCTCTCGCTGATGGGGCGGGGCGGGCTGGCCGGTGCGTGCGCCGGGGCCCTCTCCGCCGTGGTGTCCCTGGTGCTCGCCGAGCCGGTCATCGACCGGGCGATCGCCCTCGAACACGCCAACGCCGGTGAAGGCCACGGCGCGGAGCTGTTCAGCCGCGACACGCAGCACATCGGCATGCTGGTCTCGGTGATCCTGGCCGGGATGGCGATCGGTCTGCTGTTCGGCCTGGTGTACGCGGTGCTGCACCGCCGTGACCCGGGGGCCGACCCGTGGGGACGGGCACTGCGCCTGGCCGGGGCCGGCTTCCTGGGCGTGGCGTTCCTGCCGTTCCTGCGCTACCCGACCAACCCGCCAGGGGTGGGCAGCGAGGCGACGCAGCAGGCGCGAACGGTGACCTGGCTGGCCGCGATCGCGATCGGGCTGGCCACGGTCAGCGCGGCAGGTCTGCTGGCGGGCCGGCTCGCCGAGCGCGGGGCGGCGCTGCCGCTGCGCCAGTCGGCTCCGGTGGGGGTGGTGCTGGTGGGGCTCGCCCTGCTGTTCGCGCTGCCGTCGTCGGGTGATCCGATCAGCACGCCGGCCGATCTGCTGTGGTCGTTCCGGTTGCTGTCGCTGCTGGCCTCGGTGGTGCTGTGGGCCGGGATCGGCGTCGGATTCGGGCTGGCCGGGCTGCGGGCCGGTGCGGTCGCGAACACCGCCGCCGTGCGGGCGGCCGCGTGAAGGCCAGGGTGACGGTGTGCCGTGACTGCTGTTGCGGCACCGCCAAGCACCCCGACACCGATCACGATGGTCAGCTGCGGCAACTGGAGAAGGCGGGCGTACGGGTGCGCATCGCGCAGTGCCTGGACGTCTGCGAGCACTCGAACGTGATGGTCGTGCACCCGCGCCCGTCCGGTCGCCGCGACGGCGGCCGTCCGGTGTGGCTGGGCGGCATCCTCGACGAGGCGACGGTGGAGTACGTCGCCTCCTGGGCCGCCGCCGGTGGCCCGGGAGCCGCCGACCTGCCTGTCGCCCTGATCCCGTACGTCATCGAGGCCCCCGGCCAGACCTGACGGCCGTGCGGCGTCCGTTGATCGTCCGACTTGCCAGGCACCTGTGCGTATCTTGAGGCCGCATTCGCCCATGTGCCTGGCAAGTCGAATGACCTTGGTGTGGACCGCGCCCGGCTTGAGCCGCGCGCCGCGCGGGCGGGCGTGCTCGGCGAGCGGCAGGGACGGGCCGTGCTCGGCGGGGTCAGGGACGGGCCGTGATGAGCCGAGCGGTCAGGGGCGGACGGGTCGGGCGGCGGCCTGCTCGAAGGACTGGGCGGGGGCGCCGCGGCGGTACATGACCAGCAGGATGATCGCGAACAGGGGCATCAGGATGTCCGACGGCAGCGCCCAGACGTTGGCGGGCGCGTGGTTGTCGTGGAAGACCCACTGGTTGAAGTGACCCCAGGCGTCGCCCCAGAAGGAGATGGCCAGCGCGGTCACCGCGGCGGTCAGCCAGGTGCCGCGCAGCCGCCGCCAGGCGCAGCCGATCGCCAGTACGGCCACCGCGATGTCGCCCCAGCCGACCTCCCACTGGAACATCGACTGCGTGTAGCCGATCTGCTCGGCGGTGTCGCCGGACGTCGGGCCGATGTGGCTGAGCCCGCCGAGCAGGCCCCAGATCCCGGCGCCGACCACCATGATCCAGAGCAGGGCGAGTTCGACGACCCGGTGTTTGCTGCGGCGGTCGGGATGTTTGTCCACGGCGACGTGGATCAGCCAGCCGACGACGACGGTGAACCAGATGGCAGCGAAGAACGGCATCACACACCTCCGGACGGCTCCGACGTTACGCCGGGGCCGTCCGGAGGTGGTGCGGTCCTGTGAATCCGTCCCGGCGGCTCAGGACACTCCGTAGAATCGCCGCGCGCCGGGGTGCAGCTCCAACGGCGACACCAGCGGTGCGATGTCCCGGCTGAAGTTGCCGCCCTCCGGGTGCACCGCGGCCAGCTCCGACTGGTGGTCGAAGAGCAGCTGGGTGAGCCGGTAGGCGACGTCGTCGGGCATGTCGACCGGCACCACGATCAGGTTCGGCACCGCGATCGTGTCCACCTCGGCGGCCAGGCCGTACATGCCTTTCGGGATGCTGCCGGGGGCGTAGATGTCGGGATGCGCCTTGCTGATGGCCTGGCCCAGCTTGTCGAGCGGGACCAGGGTGAACACGCCCGGGGACTGGTCGAACAGGCCCTGGATGCCGGTGGTGGGCAGGCCCGCCGAGTAGAACATGGCGTCCAGGTCGCCGGACCGCATCGAGGACGTCATCTGCGACAGCGACGCCGACACCTGGGTGATGTCGCGCTTGAGGTCCAGCCCGGCGACGGTCAGCAGCCGGACGGCGACCTCCTCGCTGCCGGAGTTCTGCGGGCCGGTGCCGACCTTCTTGCCGCGCAGGTCGGTGATCGACTTGATGCCCGCGTTGCGGCGCACGACGAGGTGGGTCTGGCCGTTGAAGATCCGGGCCAGCGCCCGGAACTGCACCGGCTTGCCCTCGAACAGGCCTTTGCCCGCGGCGGCGTCCGCGGCCACGTCGGCGAAGGTGAACGCGATCTGCACGTCGTCGATGGCCAGCCGCTGCAGGTTGTCGCCCGCGCCGTTGGTCGGCGGGGCGAGCGCCTCGTAGCCGGGCAGGTGGCGGTTGATCAGATCGGCGTAACCGCCACCCACCTGGTTGAACACCCCGTTGGTGGGGCCGGTGCCGATGGTCAGGGTGCCGCCGTGCCAGGCCGGTGCGGCCTCTTCGGCGTCCGCCGAGCAGGCGGCGAGCGCCGGCCCGAGCAGCACGCAGAGCAGCAGGGCCAGCCGGCGGCGCCTCACCACTGGCCGTCCACCCGCGCCTCCGGCTCCAGGGCGTACGCGACCCGGTGCGCCAGCAGCGCCGTCTCGTAGCCGATCTGGCCGAGGTCGCAGCCGGGCGCGGCCACCACGGCGAGGAACGCGCGGTCGCGGACCGCCATGATCAGGAGCACGCCCTCGTCCATGTCCACCACGGTCTGGCGCACCTGGCCGCTGCTCAGGCAGCGTGCCGCACCGATGGTGAGGCTGGCCATCCCGCTCGTGATGGCAGAGAGCTGGTCCGACAGGTCCTGACGAAGCCCGTCCGAGTGGGCGATCGTCAGGCCGTCCACAGAGACGGCCAGCACGTAGGTGACGTCGGCAATTCGTTGGGCGAAGGAGGTCAGCAGCCAGTCGAGGCCGCCGACCTCGTCGGCGCCGGCGAGCTGCGCGGGGTTCTGAGTCATCGAGTGCTTTCCTTCGTTGCTGGCGGGGCTGACAGGCGCTGCTCACGAGCCAGTTCGCGGTGAGCGGCCGCGATACCGCCGGCCAGACCGGACAGCCGGGCGCGGACCGCTTCGGGGTCCAGCAGTCCGGAGCTGTCGGTCCGGGAGGGGGTGGTGGCTGCGTCGCCTGGCGTCGAGAGGTTGCCGGGGCGGCGCTGGGGCAGGCCGGAGGGCAGGAGTTGGGGACGGTCGGGTGCCTGCCGGACCTCAGGGATCACCTGGGTCGGCGCGTCGGCGGCCACCGCGAAGCCGGCGGGCGCGACGGACGTGGACGGGGTGGGGGACGGGACAGCGGGGGACGGGACGACAGGGGGTTGGACGGTGGACGGCTGGGGGGTGGACGGCTGGACGGGCACCGACGGTGGTGCGGGGATGGGCGGTAGTGCGGACGCCGGTGCGCCGGCCGGGCGGGTGCCGGGCCGCCGGGTGCGCAGGGTCTCGCCGTCGGGCAGGGAGCCGTTGGACGGGACCGTCAGCCTGCTCACCGCGCTGTGCGACGGGGCGAGCAGAGCGGTCGGCAGCAGCACCAGCGCCACGGTACCTCCACCGGGACTGCTGCGCAGTTGCACCGTGATCCCGCGGCGGGCGGCGATCCGGGCTACCACCAGCAGGCCCATGGTGCGGGCCAGCTCGCTGGTCAGCATGGACGGCCGGATCAGCCGCTCGTTGATCTCCTGGAGCTGCCCGGGCGGCATGCCGATGCCGGCGTCGAAGATGTTGATGGTGAGACCGTCCACACCGCGCCGGGTGGTGACCAGCACGCGGCTGTTCGGCGGGGAGAAGTCGGTCGCGTTCTCCAGCAGCTCGGCCAGCAGGTGCACGACGTCGCCGACGGCGTGCGCCACGACGCACAGGTCCGCGATCGAGTTGGTCTCCACCCGGGCGTACTGGTCGATCTCCGCGGCGGCCGCGTGCACGACGTCGACCAGCAGCTCAGCGTTGACGAAGCGGCGGCCAGGCTCGCCACCGGCCAGCACCAGCAGGTTCTCCTCGTTGCGGCGCATGCGGGCGGCGAGGTGGTCCAGCGCGAACAGCTTGGCCAGCGACTGCGGGTCGGTCTCGCTGCGCTCGAACTCGTCGATCAGGTGCAGCTGGCGCTGCACCAGGGTCTGGCCGCGGCGGGACAGGTTCACGAACATCTGCGAGATGTCGTGGCGCAGCATGGCCTGGTCGGCGGCCAGGCGCAGCGCCTGCTGGTGCAGGTTGGCCAGTGCCGCGCCGACCTCGCCGATCTCGTCGTTGGGGCCGGCCAGCGCCTTCTCCGCCTGCTCGTTGGAGGCACGCACCAGGCGGCGCACCGTGTCGACGCCGGGCGCGGAGGAGACCTCGGCGATCGCGGCGGGCAGCTCGCCGCTGGCGATGTCCATCGCGGACCGGCTCAACCGGCGCAGGCCACGGCTGGTGCGTACGGACAGCAGCACCGCCACACCCAGTGAGACCAGGATAACCAGGGCCGACGCGCCGCCGCTGGCCAGTGCGTCCTGCTCGGCCGCGGCGTGCTGCCGGGCTGCCTCGGCCTCCAGCGAGTCGATGACCTCCAGCTCGAACAGGTAGAGCCGGCGTAGTGCGTTGGACTTGGCGATGAACCACGCGTCCGGGTCGACGTCCAGGCCGACGGGAGTGCTGTCGGCGGTGAGCGCTCCCGCGAGCAGCGCGCGGGCTTTGTCCACGTCGGCACCGCGGACGACCTCGCGGTAGCGGGCCGCCAGCTGTGAACCTGCCACCCGCTCGAACTGCGCGATCCGTTCGGTCTCGGCGCCGTGCAGCTCGCCGAGCTCGGCCAGCTCGCCGTGCTCGAACCGGCCCCGGGCGAAGACGGTGCGCAGCAGACCGCGCTGCTCGGCGGAGTGGTGCTCGACCGCGTTCAGCGCCGCGACCGTCTCGGTCAGCGCGCTGAGCCGGGCGTCGGCGGGCGCGGCGGCCAGCGCCTCGCCGACCGCGAACATGCTGTGGGTCAGCTCGTCGTAGACGGCCTCCGGGGAGGTCTTCACCGCCGGCTGGCCCTCGGGCGGGAACTGGGCCAGCTCACGCAGCCGGGGCAGTTCGGCCAGCGCGGCGTCGGCCTGGTCGACCAGCTCGCGGATCTCCGGCGCGACCTGCGTGGCGACGGGCACCGTGGCCCGGTAGCGGGCCACCGCCTCGTCGGTGCGCCGCCGCTGCGCGGTGAGCAGCAGCTCGCCGGCCTTGCCGCCGCGCTGCAGCAGCGCCTCGGTCTCCGACAACTCCTGTTCGAGCTGGTGGTTCAGCTTGACCGTGGCGGTCAGCGCCTGGGCCACCGCGCCGGAGGACTCGGCCTCACGCGCGGCGTCCAGGGCCGACGACGTCTGCACCCAGCCCAGCACGCCGATGCCGATCGTGGCCACGGCGATGGGCAGCAGCAGGCGGAAGCCGATGGAACGACGGGGACGGCGCCGTGCCGTGGCCATCGGAACATCGGCTTCCTGGACGTATTGAGGTGCCCACGGCGGTGCTCCGCCGCCGGTGACTGCCATCGCCTGTGCCTCTCGACTGTTCGGTGGGACTCCCATGAGAGTTACGGGCAACAACCTTCACCACAACCCCCGAAACGTCCACCGGATGGACACATAGGTGTCACACAACGACACGTTCAGCCCTCGACAGGGTTTGTCGGCTGTCGTTGCAGGTTCAACTTAGTTACATCCGAATTGGATTCATATCCTCCGGATGGGCGTGTTCTGGCGCGTTTCGCCAATGGCGAAGTCACCTGGTCATTACGCTTTGTGACAATGTCGGATCCGCTGACGGGGTGGCATCAATGTTCGTACGCCGGTTCGCTCTGCTCGCCGCCGTGATCACCGCGGGCGCTCTCGGGGCCTGTGCCTCCAACGCCACCCCGTCCGCCGGGGACGCGAAGGCCACGGGCGCGGTCGCCGCTCCGGTGGCCGCTTCCCCGTCGGCCGCCCGGGCCGCGGTGCGGATCGCCAACGTGGGCGGCCGCAAGGCTCTGGTCGATCAGGACGGCCGCACGCTCTACGTCTTCCTCCGCGACGCCAAGGGCAAGAGCGCGTGCCTGGACAAGTGCGCGGTGACCTGGCCGCCGATGATCGGCGACGCGGTCAACGGGGAGGGTGTCGACGGCTTCCTGCTGTCCACCCACGTCCGGCCCGACGGGACCATGCAGACCACCTACCGCGACCTGCCGCTCTACCGGTTCGGCACCGACAGGCCGGGTGACGCCAACGGCCAGGGCATGGACGGGGCCTGGTTCATGCTCGACGAGAACGGCGACATGTACCAGTGGTGACCGTCCGGCCGCCGCTGTGAGCTCACTGCCAACCGGCGCGACCCCGGGCGTGTAACACCTGCCGCCCGGCGTCGCGCCGGTACTCTTGCCCGGATTCGCCGACTTGTCCGCGATGTGGGGAAGAGATGAAGAACAGACGCTTTCTGATCACCGCCACCGTGGTGGCCGTCGTGCTGGGCGGCATCGGTTACCTCTCCTTCCAGCAGGCGTACAGCAGTGGCGCTCCCGCGCAGCCCGCCCGGCCGGTGCGCACGCTCGGGGCGGCACTGCCGGGTGCGCCCGCGGTCACCGAGCCGCGCGCCGACGGGCATCTGGTCAGCGGTGCCGACGTGCACATGGAGAGCGCGCCGATGCCGGCCCGCAAGAACGGCAAGAAGGTCAAGCACGTCTGCACCGAGTGGGAGCTCTGGTCCGTCGATCCCGCTGAGCGGGTCTGGCACTCGCCCTGCCTGGACGGCCCACAGTTGGTCCACGCCCACCTCGGCGACGGCGAGTTCGAGAACTCCTTCGCCGCCCGCCGCGACCTCGCCCCCGACCGCGAGTACGACCTGCGGGTGCGCTACCGCGACGACACCAAGGACAAGGAAAAGCGCTGGAGTCCCTGGGGCTACCGCGCGTTCCGGACCCTGCCGCAGCGCGCCCCGCTGGCCGGGGCCGGCACCTGGCACGTACGCCAGGACGGCTACCGGGTCGAGGAGGTGGCCGGCGGCTTCCAGTTGCCCGTGCACCTGGCGATGGTCCCGGGGCACACCGGCGACCCGGCACAGCCGATGTTCTACGTGACCGAGCTGTACGGCCAGATCAAGGTGGTCAAGGGGGACCTGAGCACCGGCGTCTACGCGAAGAACCTGCTCAACTTCGACCCGCGGGGCACCTTCCCCGGCACCGGCGAGAAGGGCGTCACCGGCATCACCGTCGACCCGGCCAACGGCGACGTGCTGGCTTCGGTGCTCTACGAGCGCGGCGGCGTGCACTACCCGAAGGTCGTGCGCTTCTCCAGCAAGGACGGCGGGCTCACGGCGGCGAAGCAGACGACGCTGCTGGACATGCCCGCCGAGCCGCAGTCGGCCGCGCACCAGATCTCGCAGCTCACCATCGGCCCGGACGGCAAGCTCTACGTGCACATGGGCGACGCCATGCTGGCGTACACGGCCAAGGACCTGAACTCGTTCCGCGGGAAGATCCTGCGGGTGAACCTGGACGGCAGCGCGCCGGCCGACAACCCGTTCTACGACGACGAGGACGGCATCACCGCCCGCGACTACGTCTACGCCTCCGGCTTCCGCAATCCGTTCGGCGGGGCGTGGAGTGCCGACGGCAGCTACTACCAGGTAGAGAACGGCACCGCGATCGACCGGCTGTCGCGGGTGGACAAGGGCGTCGACTACGGCTGGGACGGCACTCGCGACAGCATGCTCAAGCCGAAGCTCTACATCTGGTCGCCCTCGACCGCGCCGACCTCGATCGCCTTCATCGACCCCGACGTGCACCACGGCTCGGGCTTCCCGAAGAGCAAGCACGGGCACATGTTCGTCGCGGAGAGCGGCCCGACCTTCGCCAGCGGCCCGCAGGACAACGGCAAGCGCATCGTCGAGTTCACCTTCGACGGCAACAAGGTCGGCAAGCCGAAGACCCTGCTGGAGTACAACGGCACCGGCAAGGCCAGCGTCGTCGGCCTCGCCGCGGGCCCCGACGGCCTCTACTTCACGGCCCTCTACCCCGACGCCGACACCGCGTCGCCCGACACCCCCGCCGCCAAGATCTACCGCCTCCGCTACACCGGCGCCGAATGAGAGAAAGGAAGGGCACCTTCACAACGCTCCGCGTTGTAGAAGGTGCCCTTCCAAACTTCGTACCGGCTGTGATCAGGGCAGGACGATGAACTCCACGCGGCGGTTGACCGCCTGGCCGGCCTCGCTGGTGTTGGGGCGGGCGGGACGGCTCTCGCCGTAGCCCTGGGCGGTCAGCCGGTCGGCCGCGACGCCCTGCTTGACCAGGTAGTCCAGCACCGTCTTGGCGCGGGCCCGGCTCAGCGTCAGGTTGTCCGCGGCCGTGCCGTTGCTGTCGGTGTGACCCTCGATCCGCACCTTGACCTGCGGGTTGGCGGTGAGGATGCGAGCCGCCTGGCCGAGCGCGGCCCGGCCCGCCGCGGTGAGCGTGGTGCTGTTGTCGAGGAAGGTGACCGCGGGCAGCTTGACCAGCTCCTGCTGCACCTTCGCCACCTCGGTGCGATCGACCACGACCGAGCCCGACTGGGCCGCGGCGGTGGCCACGGCGTCCTTGGCCGCCTGCGAGGCCAGCGTGCCCGTCAGCGACAGGTCGCCGCCGCGCAACTCGACCGACACGTCCTTGGCGCCCTGGCCGTAGGCGGAGATCACGTTCGCCACGCCGTCGAGTCCGGCGTCGGTCACGCTCGGGTCGACCTTCAGCTGGTCGTCCACCGGTCCGGCGCCGGCCACGAAGGTCGCCGCCTCGAACAGCCGCTTGCGGGCCGCCTCGGTGGGCACCGTGCCGGTGAGCACGGCCCGCCCGCCGGACAGCGTGAGCATCACGGTTGGCGGAGTCGCCGTCGCGGTCGGCGACGGCGACGGGGCCGGTGCGGCCACCGCGGGCACCTCGGCCACGGCGACGCGTACGCCCTCCAGCTTGCGCACGATCGCCAGCGCCTGATCGGCCTCGGCGGCCGAGGCGGCCTTCAGCGTGCCGTCGCGCCCGATGAAGTCGACCTCCACCGCGGACAGCCCTGCGGCGGCCAGCGCCTGCTCGGAGCGGGTCGTGAGGTCGTCCTGGACGGTCTCGCGGATGGGCAGGTGCTGCGCGGTGACGATGCCGGCCAGGCCGAGCACCGCGACCGCCAGCCCGACCACGGGGTGGAACCTGCGAGCGTTGTCCGCCATGCTCATTCCCGTCCCGTGTCGCGGCCGGCGACGAGGCGGCGCTGCAGGTCGGCCAGACCCTCCTCGTCCCCGTCGGCGAGCAGCTGGGCCTGCTGCGCCCAGGTGAGCAGGGCGGGCGCGAAGCTGAGCCCGCCGTCCTCGATGGCCTTGCGCAGGGCGGCGTTGTCGGCGGCGGCGACCGCGGCGTACGTGCCCATGCCGGCGGCCGTCAGCGCGGCCTCCATCTTGGGCCCGATGCCCTCGATGCGCTGCAGGTTGTCACCCGCGGCGACCAGCATGTTCTCGATCGGGGTGAGCGTCGACGCCTCGACCTTGAACGCCTTGTCCTGGGCGGCCTCGACCGCGGCCTCCACGGCGTCGTCGGGCTCGTCGGCGGCCACGGCGACGGGCTCCGGGGTGGGCTGGACGACCGGCTCGGCGGCGACCGGCTCCGGCTCGGCGGCCGACTCCGGCTTGGCGATCGGGGCGACCAGCGACACGGGCCGCTGCTGCACCTCGATCTCGTCGTCGGCGGGCGCGGCCGGGGCGGGCACGGCCTTCTTCGACGCCTTCTTGGCGGGCTTGGCCTTCTCCGCCTTGGCTTCGGCGGCCACAGGGGCCGCGGCGACCGGCGCGGGAGTCTCCGCGACGACCGGGGTGGACGGAGCGGCGGCCGCGGCCGGCTGCTCCGCCGGGGTGGACTTGCCGCGCCTGCTGAACAGCAGCCAGCCCACCAGCAGGCCGAGCAGGAACGCTGTCAGGATCATGAGGAGCGACTGGCCGATGAACCAGGCCACGAAGACCTCCAAAAAGAACGCGCGAGGGAAACGCGCTGTCGGAAGGATTGCTGCTCGTCTCGCTGACGCGAGCCGGACGAGTTCGAGGCAGCTTCGCACACGTCCCGGACATCCGACTCAGCGCATCGGCCGGTTGTGGCTCCTGCACCGGTCACAAAAGGCGGGATGTCCGCATAGGATCGCGGGCGTGCCGGAGACCGTGACGCATGTGCGCGACCTAGCCGACGTGGTCGGCCGCTTCCTGGGCCACAGCGCCTGGCACGAGATCACCCAGCGCCAGGTGGACCTGTTCGCCGAGGCGACCTGGGACGACCAGTGGATCCACACCGACCCCGAGCGGGCCGCAGCCGGGCCGTACGGCGGCACCATCGCGCACGGCTTCCTTACCATGTCGCTGACGCCGACCCTGCTGGCCGAGATCTGGCGGGTCGAGGGCGTGGACATGACCGTCAACCAGGGCCTGGACAACCTGCGGCTGCGGGCCCCGGTGCCGGTGGGCGCGCTGGTGCGGATGGGGGCCGACCTGCTGTCCACGCGCACCCGGCCGAAGGGCTTCGCCGAGGTGGTGGTGCGGCTGACCTTCGAGCTGGAGCACGCCGGACGGCGGCAGCGCGCGGCCACCGCCGACCTGACCATCCTGCTCCGCGAGGCGGCGGCCGTCCCGCGCTGATCAGCGCCTCAGGAGGGGTCGCCCTGCCAGCGGGCGTCCTCCTCCTCCCACTCCTCGTTACGCTCCTTGACCTTGGCCAGCGCCTGCTCGGCGTCGGCGGGGGAGGCGTACGGACCGAGCAGGAACTTGGCCGCGCACTTGCCGTCGCCGCTCTCGACCCGGTTGTGCTTGATGCACCAGAAGTACTGCGGCGGATCTCCGACGTTCGTCATGCCATCACTGTGCCCGTTCGCCGGCCCGCTACGCCACCGATCCGCGACAAGCCGCCGGAGATACGACAGGGGGCGCTCTTCTTTCGAAGAGCGCCCCCTGTGCGCCGATCACAGCATGGACAGATGCACGTGGTTGGTATGGTCCCCGGCGGGGTTGTCGCCGCAGTTGGAGCCGGCCGAGTCGTAGGTCTTCCAGGCGCCGTTGATCCAGATCTTGCAGTACCAGATCACGTACATGACCCCGAGCCGGCTGGCGTTCTTGATGAAGAACGAGGCCAGGTTGTTGCCGTAGGTGCGGTCGCCGCCGCTGGCGGAGTAGTTGGTGAAGCCGCCGGTGGCCGAGGCGAAGTCGCAGGCCCGGCCCTTGGGGTGCTCGCCGCCGCCGCCGGAGCGGTGGCAGGAGACGTAGCGCTTGAAGCCGTTGGCTTTGGCCTGGTTCATCGCCCACAGGGTGCGCGGGGTGATGCAGCCGCTGGTGGTCGGGTCCTTGATCGTGCAGCCCTCGCTGGGCCAGGATCCGTCGGAGTTGCGCGGGGCGGGCTTGGCCAGGGGGGAGTTGGGGTTGATGTAGCCGCTGGAGCTGCGCCCGTCGACCGCGCGCAGGGCCTGGTCGGCGGCCTTCTTGCGCTTCTCCATCTCCTTGACCGCGTCCTGCTGCAGCTTCAGCTGGATGTCGATCGCGGCCTTCTTCGCGGTGACCTCCTGCTTGCGCGTGCGGAAGTCGCGCATGCGGGCCTCGTCGCGCTGGGTCATCCGGTCCATGGCGTTGGCCTTGGCCAGCAGGGAGCCCGGGTCGGTTCCGTTGACCATGAGGCTGACCATGCCGAGCCGGCCGGTCTTGTAGGCCTCCGACGCGTACTGGCCGACGAACACCCGCAGCCGCTCCAGGTCGGCCTCGGCCGAGAGCAGCTCGGTGGTCAGCGCCTTCTGCGAGGCTTCGGCCGCGTCGAGCGCCGCCTGCGCCTCCAGATAGCCCTTGGCCGCGACCTCCAGGTTCTCGCGCAGCTGCTTGAGCGACTGGGAGCTGCCCTCGTTGGGCTCCGCGAACGCGGGCGCCGCCGGCGACAGCCCGCTCACCACCAGGAACACGGCGGCCAGCAGCAGCGTGAGGTAGGCGGCGCGTCGTCGTCGTGGTCGGGGCGCGGTGGGGGTCACGGAGGTGCTTCCTTCCGTCGTTGCCGCGCGGACGGACCGGCGTGCCGCGGCGCTGCTGGGGGAGCAGCGGGCCGGGCGGCCGTGCCGTCGTCGGGGATGCGCGACGGTGGCTTCGGCAGATCTTTATGTGAGACAGCCTCGGTGCCGTGGGGGCAGGCGGTCAGAGTACCCGGTCTCGCGGGGGCCACTCAAAACGATCGACGATCGTGCGCCGCTTTGCCCGAATCGTTGGTTTTCGCGTTGCCACGTCAGGGAACCAGCTGCGTAATAGTGTTAACCGGAGGGAATTGTGTCGTCTCGCGCCGTTTCAGTGCTCTTCACAGCCTGGATGGTGCTGCTTGGCGTGCTTTATTACGTCATCAGGCCGTGGCAGGTGGGTTTGTGGGCCGCGCTCGGGCTGAGCGGCGCGGCCGCGATCGCCTACGGCGTGCGCCGCAACCGGCCCCGTCGGCCCCGCCCCTGGTGGCTGCTCTGCGGGGCGCTGGTGCTGTTCGTGGTCGGGGACTTGTTCTCCGCCGTGCTCAACAGCGACTACATGGCGCCCTACGACGTGCCCCTCATAGTCGACATGATCTACCTGGCGATGTTCATCGTGATGAGCCTGGGCCTGATGGGCCTGGCCAGGTCCGGCTGGGCGATGCGCGACCGGGCCGGAGTGCTCGACGGGGTGACCCTGATCCTGGGCCTGGGCCTGCTCGCCTGGATGTTCATCATCGAGCCGCGCTTCCGTACGCCCGGATTGACGGCACTGGACCAGATCGCCGCGGTCGCCTACCCGCTGGCCGACCTGCTGCTGCTGGCCATGGTGGTGCGGATCGTGCTGGTCGCGCGCTGGAGCGCGCCGGTGGCGCTGCTGGCCGCGGGCGGCATCGGCATGTTCGTCAGCGACAACCTGCACCTGTTGGCCCGCCTCGACGGCTTCTGGCACATCGGCGGCTCGCTCGACGTCGGCTGGATGCTGCTCTACTGGGGCTGGGGCCTGGCCGCGCTGCTGCCCTCGATGGTCTGGCTGACCGAGCCCCGGCCCGCGCCGACCGCCGAGCTCAGCGGCCGGCGCGTGGTGGTGCTGGGGCTGTCCTCGTTCATCCCGCCGATGGTGCTGCTCTTTCAGGCACTGCGCGGGCCGGTGCGCAACGCCGAGGGCATCGCGCTGCTCTGCATCGCGATGTTCGTGCTGGTGCTGATCCGGCTGCTGGACGCCATGCGCATCCACCGGCAGGCGCTGGCCCGCGAGCGGCTGCTGCGCGAGGCCGGTGTGAGCATGGTGGCGGCCACCGACATCGCCCAGGTCTCCGACGTCGTACGCGACACCGCCACCAACCTGATGCCCAGCCACGCCGAGCACCGGGTGATCCTTGCCGTCGAGGGCAACGAGCAGGCCCCGGTCGCGCAGCCGCCGCGCGACGGCCCCCGGCCCGCGGTGCTGTGCCGCACCGGCGAGCTGCCGGCGGAGCACGCCGACGAGCTGGCTGGCTTCGACACCGTGCTGAGCTGCCCGCTCGCGCCCGCCGACGGCACCTCGGGCGGGCACAGCATCGGCACGCTGCTGATCGCGGCCGAGGAGGACGTGCTGCACACACTGCAGGGCACGATGGAGGTGCTCGCCCTGCAGGCGGCGCTGGCGCTGTCCCGGATCATGCTGAACGACGAGGTCAACCGGCGTGACAGCGAGGCCTACTTCCGGGCGCTGGTGCACAACACCGCCGACGTGATCATGATCGTGGGCGGTGACGACGAGATCCGCTACTGCAGCCCGTCCGCGGCGGCGATGTTCGGCCGGGAGGCCCTCGAAGGCAACCACCTGCTCGACCTCGTCGTCCCGGAGGAGCGCGAGCGCAGCGCGGGCTTCCTCACGCGGGCCCGCCAGGAGCGGCGCGGCGAGACCACGGACTGGACCGTCTGGGGCTTCGGGGATCGGCGGTTGCAGGTCGAGGTCTCCAGCCGGGACCTGCGCGAGGACCCCGCCGTCGCCGGACTGGTGATCACCCTGCGGGACGTCACGCAGCGCCGGCGGCTGGAGCGGGAGCTGACCCACCGGGCGTTCCACGACTCGCTGACCGGGCTGGCCAACCGCGCCCTGTTCATCGACCGGGTGACGCTGGCGGTGGACCGGGCCCGCCGCAACGGGTCCATCGCGGGGGTGCTCTTCATCGACCTCGACGACTTCAAGGACGTCAACGACACCATGGGCCACCCGGTCGGGGACGAGTTGCTGACCGCGGTCGCCGAACGCCTCAAAGCAGTGCTGCGCCCGCACGACACCGCCGCCCGCCTGGGCGGCGACGAGTTCGCGGCGCTGATCGAGGACTCCACCGGCACCGGGGCGATCGAGGCGGTGGCCGAACGGGTGGTACGGGTGCTGTCGGCGCCCGTGCCGGTGGGCGACCAGCGGGTGCCCGCCGGGGCCAGCATCGGCGTGGCCACCACCAAACACGCCCACGACGGCGACGAGCTGCTGCGCCACGCCGATCTGGCGCTGTACTCGGCCAAGGGTGAGGGCAAGGGGCAGTGGCGGCGGTACCAGCCGGCCCTGCACGAGGCGCTTGTCGAACGGCTCCAGCTGAAGGCCGACCTGGACCGGGCCGTCGCCGAGGAGGAGTTCAGCCTGCGCTTCCAGCCGGTCGTCGGGCTGACCGGCGGCGGCACGGTCGGCTTCGAGGCGCTGGTGCGCTGGGAACATCCCAGTCGGGGCACCCTGGCCCCCGGCGAATTCATCGGGCTGGCCGAGGAGTCCGGCCTGATCGTGCCGATCGGCACGCAGGTGGTGCGCCAGGCGCTGGCCACGGCCGCCCGCTGGCCGACCCGGGCCGGGCTGAGCCCGTACGTCAGCATCAACATCTCAGCCCGCCAGTTCCGCACGCCCGGCGTGGTCGCCGACCTGCTGCGCGAGTTGGACGAGGCGGGACTGCCCGCGCACCGGATGATGCTGGAGATCGTCGAGACGCTGCTGCTGCACGAGGACGAGGAGGTCTGGGCCGACCTGGCCGAGCTGCGGGAGGCGGGCGTGCGCGTGGCCATCGACGACTTCGGCACCGGCTACTCGTCGCTGAGCTACCTGCGGCAGATGGCGCTGGACGTGGTGAAGCTGGACAAGTCGTTCGTCGGCGAGATCGCCCTCTCGGCCCAGCAGCGCGCGCTGGTGGAGGGCATCGTGCGACTGGCCAACACGCTGGGACTGGAGGTCATCGCCGAGGGCATCGAGACGCAGGAGCAGCGCGACATCCTCGCCGACATCGGCTGCCCCTACGGCCAGGGTTACCTGTTCAGCAAACCGCTGCCCGGCGGGGAGACGTTCCCGTGGCTGGTCGACGACCTCGAGCACCCGGCCGCGCACTAGGGTCGGCGGATGCGGATCGTCTCCCTGGTGCCGTCGCTGACCGAGGCCGTCGCGGCGACGCTGCCCGGGGCCCTGGTGGGGGCCACGGACTGGTGCACACATCCGGCCGGGCTCGACGTGGCGCGGGTGGGCGGCAGCAAGTACCCCGACCTCGACCGGATCCTCGCGCTGCGCCCGGACGTGGTGCTGGTCAACGTCGAGGAGAACCGCGAGCAGGACGCCGACGCGCTGCGCGCCGCGGGCGTCGAGCTGTACGTCACCTACCCGCGCACCGTCGACGAGGCCCTCGCCGAGCTGGGCCGTTTGCTGGCCGCCCTCGGCGCGCCCGGCGAGCCCGACTGGCTGACCGCGGCCCGCGCCGCCTGGGCGGCCCTGCCCGCCCCGACCGCGCCCCGGCGGGCGGTCGTCCCGGTGTGGCGGCGGCCGTGGATCGTGCTGGGCGGCGGCACCTTCGCCGGTGACGTGCTGCGCCGCGTCGGCGTGGCCAACGTCTACGCCGACGACCCCGAGCGCTACCCCCGGCCGTCTCTCGCCGACCTGCATGCGCAGGCCGCCGACCTGATCGTGCTGCCCGACGAGCCCTATGCCTTCACCGGCGACGACGGCCCCGAGGCCTTCCCCGGCACCCCCTGCGCCCTCGTCTCCGGCCGCCACCTCACCTGGTACGGACCCTCCCTCGCCGAGGCCCCCACCCTGCTCGCCGCCCAGCTGGCCCGGACCTGCCACTAGGACCAGGAACGCAGCTCGTCGTCGTTGGGGGCGCGGACGAGCAGCGGGGCGGGCACGTCGAAGCGCATCACAGGGCGGGAAGGGTCCCAGCGGGACCAGCCCGGGTCACCGGTGGTCGCGAAGTCCACCCAGGCCCGGTGCATGGCGTCGGCCAGCTCCTGCGGCGGGTTCGGGCCGGACAGCGGGAGCCCGTCGGGCGTGCCCAGGGTGTCGAAGACGAAGCCGATCTCCAGGGCGTGGCACGCGCCCAGCCGCTCCACCGGCGACGGCCAGGCGAACTCGTACAGCCAGGTGTCGCCCGGTCGGGCGTCGGCCAGCAGGTTGAGCGGGCGGCGCAGCAGCCGGTCGGTGGCGATGACGCCGAGCAGTTCGCCCGGCGTGGCCTCGGGCCGGGCCGCCCGGTAGGCCCGTGCGGTGCGCGCCCGCACCCGGAACTTGGCCAGGGCCAGCCGCAGCGTGAGCCGGTTGATCCGGTCGACCAGGCCGGTCGGCACGAACCACAGCCGGTACTCCTCGGCGTTGTAGCCCAGCAGCACCGGGATGTCGGCGGCCGCGCCGCCGTGCAGCGCGACCATCGGGTCGCGGGGCAGTACGTCGCCGTCGACGGTCAGGGTGAAGCCGTTGCCGTTGCCGATCGGCGGCCCGCCCCGGGTGATCGAGACCTGCGCGGCGAGCAGCCGGGCCCGGTCGACCTGCGCGAACGCCTCGGCGGTCGCCGGGATCTTCAGCCGCTTGGCGATGAGCCGGGTGGACCGGCCCGCGGCCTCGGGTGGCTGCGCGGCCGGGGCCCCGCTCTGCAGCACCGCCCGCTGGAACAGACCCTGCGCGTGGGGACTGGTCAGCAGCGCCCCGATGGAGATCGAGCCCGCCGACTCGCCGAACACGGTCACGTTGCCGGGGTCGCCGCCGAACGCCGCGATGTTGTCACGCACCCAGGTCAGCGCCGCGATCTGGTCGCGCAGGCCGAGGTTGGCGGGTGCGTCGGGGAACACGCCGAAGCCCTCGATGCCCAGCCGGTAGTTGATCGACACGAGCACCACGCCGTCGCGGGCGAAGTTGCGCCCGTCGTACGCGGGCAGGCTGCTCGACCCGTTGCGCAGCGAGCCGCCGTGGATCCACACCATGACGGGCCGGCCGGCCGCGCCCGCGGGGGCCCACACGTTCAGGTTCAGGCACTCGTCACCGGGGATCGACGGGTCGGCCAGCAGCCGGTCCATCGGCGGCGGGAACGGCGCCTTCGGCGCGGTCGGCCCGTACGCCAGCGCGTCGCGCACCCCCGTCCACGCCGTCACGGGCGCGGGACCTTTGAACCGGTGCTCGCCGAACGGCGCGGCCGCGTACGGGATGCCTAGGAACACCGCGACCCCGTCGTCGACCCGCCCCCGCACCCGCCCGTCCCGGGTCGCCACAACGACCCCCACCGCAGTCTCCGTCACCCCCGCATTCTCCCGCCGTGAGCGAAAGGAAGGGCACCTTCTTAACGCTTTGCGTAGAAGAAGGTGCCCTTCTTAACGCACAACGTGCGCTGCGCTGGGCAGCCGCAGGCGCAGTCGCGCCGGGAACCCGTGCGGCGGCGGAGCCGGCGGGAGGCGGTCGGTGCGCGCTCGAAGGGGAAGGGCCGTGGCCGGGTGTGGTCGGCCACGGCCCGGTCACACGGCCGCGGCGGCGGCGCGGCCCGCCTGGCGGCCGGAGAAGATGCAGCCGCCGAGGAAGGTGCCCTCCAGCGAGCGGTAGCCGTGCACGCCGCCGCCGCCGAACCCGGCCACCTCGCCGGCCGCGTACACCCCGGGCAGGGGCGTGCCGTCGGCCCGCAGCACCCGGCCGGACAGGTCGGTCTCCAGCCCGCCCAGGGTCTTGCGGGTGAGGATGTTGAGCCGGACCGCGATCAGCGGCCCCGCCTTCGGGTCCAGCAGCCGGTGCGGCGTCGCCACCCGGATCAGCTTGTCCCCGCGGTAGTTGCGCGCCCCGCGGATCGCGGTGATCTGCAGGTCCTTGGTGAAGGTGTTGGTCAGCTCGCGGTCGCGCGCCTCGATCTGCCGCCGCACCTCGGCGAGGTCGAGCAGGCCCTGCCCGGTCAGTTTGTTCATGCCCGCGACCAGTTCGTCCAGGGTGCCCGCGACGACGAAGTCGGCCCCGTTGCGCTTGAACGCCTCGACCGGGCCGGGCGCGCCGGGCAGCGCCCGCTTGAGCACCTGCCGCACGCTCTTGCCGGTCAGGTCGGGGTTCTGCTCGGAGCCCGACAGCGCGAACTCCTTCTCGATGATCTTCTGAGTGAGCACGAACCAGGTGTACTCGTGCCCCGTGCCCATGATGTGCTCCAGCGTGCCGAGCGTGTCGAAGCCCGGGAACAGCGGCACCGGCAGCCGCTTGCCGGTCGCGTCCAGCCACAGCGACGACGGGCCGGGCAGGATCCGGATGCCGTGCCGGTCCCAGATCGGGGCCCAGTTCTCGATGCCCTCGGTGTAGTGCCACATCCGGTCACGGTTGATCAGGTTGCCGCCCGCGTCCTCGGTGATGCCGAGCATCCGGCCGTCGACGTGCGCGGGCACGCCGGACAGCAGCCGCTGCGGCGGGGTGCCCAGCCGCTGCGGCCAGTTGCGCCGCACCAGGTCGTGGTTGCCGCCGATGCCGCCGGAGGTCACGACCACCGCCTGCGCGCGGTAGGAGAATTCCCCCACCTCGGTACGCGAGCTGGCCTCGCCCCGGGCGGCCGCGCTGGGCTCCAGCACCGCGCCGCGTACGCCGTCGACCGCACCGGCGGTCATCGTCAGCTCGTCGACCCGGTGCCGGAACGCGAGCGTGACCAGGCCCTTGTCCACCGCGACGCGGACCCGGCGGATGAACGGAGCGAGCACGCCCGGCCCGGTGCCCCAGGTGATGTGGAACCGCGGCACCGAGTTGCCGTGCCCGTCGGCGAGGTACCCGCCCCGCTCCGCCCAGCCGACCACGGGGAAGAAACGCACCCCCTGCCCGTGCAGCCAGGACCGCTTCTCCCCGGCGGCGAAGTCCACGTACGCCTGCGCCCACTTGCGCGGCCAGGCGTCGCACTCGCGGTCGAACCCGGCACTGCCCAGCCAGTCCTGCAAGGCCAGCTCGGGGGAGTCCTTGATGCCCATGCGCCGCTGCTCGGGGGTGTCGACCAGGAACAGGCCGCCGAACGACCAGAACGCCTGCCCACCCAGCGAGGCCTCCGGCTCCTGGTCGAGCAGGATGACGCGCTTGCCGGCGTCGGCCAGCTCGGCGGTGGCCACGAGCCCGGCCAGCCCGGCCCCGACCACGATGACGTCTGCGTCCACGCTGCCACTCCCTGGATTCACGGCGATGTGACCGGCAGCATAGCGAACGCGAAACTCTTTCGCCTCGCTCGGCACCAGGGCGCGCCGCGCTACCGGATGATGACCTCCAACCCCCGGCCACACTGCCGCGTATTGGGGGCGGAGGTGGCGGATGGACAGGTACGACGGGTTCCACGAGTTCGTCGTCGAGCGCGGTGGGGCACTGTCGCGCACGGCGTTCCTGCTGACCGGCGAGCACCACGCGGCGGAGGATCTCGTGCAGTCCGCGCTGGCCAAGGCGGCGACCCGGTGGCGGCAGATCATGGATTACGGGCAGCCGGAGGCGTACATCCGGCGCATCATGGTCAACGAGCAGATCTCGTGGTGGCGCAAGCGGCCCGCGCGGCCGGTCGCGGAGGTGCCCGAGCGGGCCGGCCCCGACGAGCCGGGCCGGGTCGTGGAGCGCGTCGCCCTCGGCCAGGCCCTGGCCACGCTGACCCCGCGGCAGCGTGCCGTGGTGGTGCTGCGCTTCTACGAGGACCTGTCCGAGGCGGACACCGCCGCGCTGATGGGCTGCTCGGTCGGCACCGTGAAGAGCCAGACCCACCTGGCGCTGGGCCGCCTGCGCCGGGCGCTGCCCCACTACGCCGAGCAGGCGGGCGAGTACGCCGACAGCTCGGCGGCCCTGGCCCTGGCCCGCCGCCGCCGGACCGGCCGGACGGTGGCGGCCGCGCTGCTCGTGGTGCCGCTGCTGGCCGGCCTGATGTGGTACGCGGTGCGCGGCCCCGACACCGTGCCGCCCCCGGTGACCAACCCGCCGTCCGGCGTCCCGACCCCGGCCAAGCCGTTGCCGGCGCTGCCGTCCCGGCTCGACCCGAAGGCCGCGACCGAGCCGCTGCCCGCCGACCGCGGCACCGGACCGGCGGTGCTGCAGGTGTACCACGACCAGACGTCGTCGAGCACTTGGACGGTGCTGGTCACGGTCGACGGCCGCCACTACACGGTGCCGGCGCCGGAAGCGGGTTACGTGAGCACGCCCACGCTGTCGCCGGACGGGCGGTGGCTGACCTGGTCGACGACCGCGGCGACGATGGTCCGCGACCTCACCGGGACGCAGGTGCGTGAGCTGTCGCCCACGTCGAGCGCCCCGCTCTGGTCACCCGGCGGTGAATGGTTCCTGCTGCCCGCGTATCTCGGTGGCGAGACGCTCTACCACCTGCCCGACTGGACGGCTCGTGAGGTCCCGCCCGGCTTGCGGGGCAGGGCGGCGCAGGTCGTGCTGGACAGCGGCGAGCTGCTGCGCCCCGCCGGCGATCCTACCGCGACGGCCGCGCCGCTGGAGGTGGTCGATCTCGGGGCGGGGGCGGTGCGCCCGATCACCGTCGAGGTGGCCGACCGGCTCGGGGCCAAGGAATGGATCTACCGGTGGTCGGTCCTCTCGGCACCCGGAAGTTCGGCGGCGGTGGAGGTGGTCGGCGTTGCCCCGCATGGATCTGCCCAGGTGGTGGCGGTGCTGCAGTTCTCCACGGTCGACGGCCGGGTGCTGCGCCGGATCTCGCTGCCGGCGGACCGGATCGCGTTCCCGCTGTGCTTCCGCGGCGCGGAGCTGCTGTGGACGGACTTCGTGAGCATCCGCCGGGCCCAGGTGCCCGAGAGCATGGCGGTGCTGATGGAACTCGACCGCGTCGCGGAGCCCGCGGGCTGCCGCCGTTCCACACAGCTCAGCTCGATGGTGCCGTGACCGCGGCCGGGCGAGATGATCCCAACCTTCCGGCCCGCTGCCACGTAGGGGGAGGTGGAGGTGGCGGATGAGCCGATACGACGGCTTCCACGAGTTCGTCGTCGCGCGGGGCGGGGCGCTGTCGCGTACGGCGTACGTGCTCACCGGCGAGCACCACGCGGCCGAGGACCTGGTGCAGACCGCGCTGGCCAAGGCCGCGACGCGGTGGCGGCAGATCCGGGAGTACGGCCAGCCGGAGGCGTACGTCCGGCGCATCATGGTCAACGAGCAGATCTCGTGGTGGCGCAGGCGGCCCGCGCGGCCGATGGCCGAGCTGCCCGAGCGGGCCGGTCCGGACGAGCCGGGCCGGGTCGTGGAGCGGGTCGCGCTCACCAGGGCACTGGCCACGCTCGCCCCACGCCAGCGGGCCGTGCTGGTGCTGCGTTTCTACGAGGACCTGTCCGAGGCGGACACCGCCGCCGCGATGGGCTGCTCGGTCGGCACCGTGAAGAGCCAGACCAACCTCGCGCTGACCAACCTGCGGCGCTCGCTGCCGCTGGTCGCCGAGGAGGCCGGGCAGTACGCCGACGCACCGGCCGCCCTGGCGACGGCACGCCGCCGGCGGACCCGGCTGGCGGGCGCGGCGACGGCGCTCGTGGCCGTGCCACTGCTGGGCGTGATCTGGTTCGCCCTGCTCGGCCCCGCGCTCGTGCCGCCGCCGGTGACCACCTCACCGAGCCCGTCCGCCCCGGCCCCGTCGCGCTCACCGGCGACGCCGCTGCCGACCCGGGTGCCGCCCGGCGAGGCCCGAGTCGACCTGCCTGCCGACCGAGGTGTCCAGGGCGGCGCGCTGCTGTTGGCGAAGCGGGACTCGGACGACCCGGTGTACGAGCTGCTCGGCGGCGACGGCGTGCGCTACCGGCTGCCGCCGAGGCCGACCGGCGGCTTCACGATGGACCCCGTGCTCTCGCCGGACGGCCGTTGGCTGGTCTGGTCGTCGCCGCAGGGTACCGTCGCGCGTGAGCTGACCTCGACCACCGTGCGCGAGCTGCCGTACCCCGTCGGCCAGGCCCGCTGGTCGCCCTCCGGGAGCTGGCTCCACGTGACGCGCTACAGCGACAGCAGCCAGGTGGTCGTCCGGACCGCCGACTGGACCGTGTACGTGCTGCCCACCTCCGAGCTGACCCGGCCCGTGGCAGCGGTGCTGGACAGCGGGGAGCTGCTGCGGCTGGGTGACCGGATCACCGACACCACGGTCACCCTCGACCGGGTCGATCCGATGACACTGGCCGCCCACCGGTTCACGGTGGACCTGCGCGGGGTGCTCCGGGCGGGCGAGAGCGCCGTCTCCCTTGAGATCACCTATGGCGACACCGGCAGGCGAGACCTGATCGCTGTGGTGCTGGCCGCCCCCGACGGCACGGCGGGCATCGAGATCCTGCGGTCTCCCGCGGGGCCTGACGACACGGTGGCCGCCGTGGTCATGTTCTCGCCCCGGGACGGCCGCGTGCTGCACCGGATCGACCTGCCGGCGGACGGTTACACCCTGCCGCTGTGCTTCCGCGGCACGGATCTGCTGTGGACCGACGGCGCGGCCGTGCTCGGCGACGGCTACCGGCTGCCGCTGGACGCGTTGTACGGCTACCGGCTGCCCGGCTGCGGCCGTACCGCACTCGCGCAGGGCTGAGCAGCGGCGGCGCGGTCCGCGGCGGGCTGCCAGAATGATCGGATGGGTGGTTCTCTGCCGATCATCGACCTGTCCGCCGACCGCGCCGCCGTGGCCGCCGGGATCCGCGCGGCGTGCCGCGACAGCGGGTTCTTCTACCTGGCCGGGCACGGTGTGCCGGACGAGCTGCTGCGGCGGCTCGACGCGGCATCGCGGGAGTTCTTCGCACTGTCCGAGGACGTGAAGGCGGAGATCGCCATGGCCCGGGGCGGCCGGGCCTGGCGGGGCTTCTTCCCCGTCGGCGGCGAGCTGACCTCCGGGCGGCCGGACCTGAAGGAGGGCCTGTACTTCGGCGCGGAGCTGTCCGCCGACGACCCCCGTGTGGTCGCCGGGCTGCCGCTGCACGGGTCCAACCTGTACCCCCGGCAGGTGCCCGGGCTGGCCGAGGTCGTGCCGGTGTATCTGGCGGCGCTGACCGCGGTGGCGCAGGAGGTGATGCGAGGGGTGGCGGTGAGCCTGGACCTGCCCGAGGACTACTTCGCGAGCGGATACACGGCCGACCCGACGATCCTGTTCCGGGTCTTCCACTACCCGCCGTCGCCCGCCGGGGACGACGGCTGGGGCGTCGGCGAGCACACCGACTACGGGCTGCTCACCCTGTTGGCCCAGGACGGCAACGGCGGTCTGCAGGTGCGTACGCCGGCCGGCTGGATCGAGGCACCACCGGTGCCCGGCACGTTCGTCTGCAACATCGGCGACATGCTGGACCGGCTGACCGGCGGCTGGTACCGCTCGACACCGCACCGGGTGCGCAACGTCAGCGGCAACGAGCGGCTGTCGTTCCCGTTCTTCTTCGACCCCGACTTCTCGGCCGAGGTGCCGCCGCTGCCGGGCCGGGCGCGGGCGGGCGCGGACGGCCACCCCCGCTGGGACGGCCAGGACCTGCGCGCTTTCACCGGCACGTACGGCGACTACCTGCTGGGCAAGGTGGGCAAGGTGTTCCCGCAACTGCGCGGCGAGGTCCTGTGACCGTCTCTTCGCCCAGTTGGGGACATGCTGTTCACGGGAAAGTCAGCATCCGTCCATCTTGCCGGGAAAAGGTCGAGTGATCGGCTCACCGACCGCTGGAGATGACGTTGACCGCTCGGTTCGAGTTCTACGAGCGGGCGTGTGCCGGCGTCACCTGGCGGCTGCTGTCCAGCAACAACCGTGACCTCGGCCGGTCGGGTGTGGGTTTCCCCGACGTCGACGCCTGCCTGCGCGCCGTGGACGAGGTCCGCGCGGCCGCGACCGAGGCCGAACCGGTGATCCACCGGGTGAGCCGGCTGGCGTGGGCCTGGCGGCTGGAGGCGGGCCCCGGCTCGGTGGCCGTGGCCAGCCGTGCCTACCAGCGCCGCGTCCAGGCCCAGACGGCCTGCGACCTCTTCCTCCGCCTCGCCGTCGAAGCCCCCGTCAACACCGACGTCCGCCAAACCCGCGCCTGACCTCAGTCGTGGGCGCCGCGGCGGAGTTGTTTGATGGCGGAGCGGTGTTTCTTCGCCTGTAGGCGGCGTTGTTTGGCGCCCTTGCTCATCTTGGTGGGGCGGCGGGGCGGGGGCGGGGGAGCGAGCGCTTCGCGGAGCAGGGCGGCGAGGCGTTCGCGGGCCGCTTCGCGGTTGGCGAGCTGGGCGCGGTGCTCGCTGGCGGCGATGGTGAGCACCCCGCCGGTGAGCCGGTGGCCCAGCCGTTCGAGGACGCGGTCGCGGAGCTCGTCGGGGATGGCGTGGGAGCGCTCCACGTCGTACGACAGCTCCACTCGGCTGTCGCTCGTGTTGACCCCCTGCCCACCGGGGCCGGAGCTGCGCGAGAAGCGTTCGCGCAGTTCGCTGTCGGGAATCACGACCCGATCGGTGATCTTCAAGTCCTCGGCCACGGTGCCGCGCACCCCCTTCCGGCGTCCTCACGCGCCCGCCGATCATGCCGTACGGAGAGCGTGTTCACCGCACGGTTTTCCTCTCCGATCAGTCTAGCCATCGATGTGAGTCAAGATTACTTAAGCGGTTTTCATGGTCCACGTCACAGGATCGTCACGAGGATGACGTCCTATTGACACGTTGGGAGCGCGCCCATACCGTGTGTGCACTTATCCGGTTCAGTAGACGCTTCGCTATTCCTGGAAGCGCTCCAAGTTGTTTCGGAGGACGTACATGCGACTGCACAGGTCCGGCTGGGTGGTGGCCACCGCGCTCGTCGCGGTCGGCGCGCTCACGCTCGCCGGTTGCAAGGGGGGCGGCAGTGACGAGCCGGCGAAGCCCGGCGGCCCGGTCGAGCTGAAGATCGCTTTCTGGGGCGACTTCGGGCTCGACGAGCTCAAGGCCAAGTACGAGGCGGCCAACCCGAACGTCAAGATCGTCCTCAACTCGGGCGAGTACAACGCCCAGCACGAGGACCTGCAGAAGAAGCTGATCGCCGGCTCCGGCGCCCCCGACATCGCGGCGATCGACGAGGGCTTCATCGTCAGCTTCCGCAGCCAGGCCGACAAGTTCGTGAACCTGCTCGACAAGGGCGCGAGCAAGTACCAGGACAAGTACCTGGGCTGGAAGTGGAAGCAGTCCCTGTCGGCCGACGGCAAGACGCAGATCGGCCTCGGCACCGACGTCGGCGGCCTGGCCATGTGCTACCGCACCGACCTGTTCAAGGCCGCGGGCCTGCCGACCGAGCGGGACAAGGTGTCGGCCCTGTGGCCGACCTGGGACGAGTTCATCAAGACCGGCCAGAACTACACCGCCAAGTCGAAGAAGAAGTTCGTCGACAACGCCACCAACCTGTTCAACCCGATCCTGGGCCAGCAGCCGGTGGGCTTCTACGACGAGTCCGAGACGCTGAAGATGGACGGCGGCCCGAAGGCCGCGTTCGACCTCACCCTCAAGGCCATCGACGCGGGCCTGTCGGCCAACCTGCCGGCCTGGTCGCCGGAGTGGAACGCGGCCTTCGTCAAGGGCGACTTCGCCGTGCTGGCCTGCCCGGCGTGGATGCAGGGCCACATCAAGAACACCGCGCCGGACACCGCCGGCAAGTGGGACGTCGCGGCCATCCCCGGTGGCGGCGGCAACTGGGGCGGCTCGTTCCTGACCGTGCCCAAGCAGGGCAAGAACGTCGACGAGGCGTACAAGCTGCTGGAGTGGCTGATCCAGCCGGAGCAGCAGATCGAGATCTTCAAGAAGGTCGGCAACCTGCCCTCGCAGCCGGCCCTCTACAAGGACCCGGCGATCGCCGACTTCAAGAACCCGTTCTTCAGCGACGCCCCGGTCGGCGCGATCTTCAGCAAGACCGCCGAGGGCCTGACCCCGCAGTACCTGGGCAAGAAGAACGGCCCGACCCGGGTCGCGGTCGAGAACGTCATCAACTCCGTCCAGGCCGGCACCACCAAGGCCGCGGACGCCTGGGCACAGGCGGTCAAGGAAGCCGAGAAGGCCTCGAAGGCCTGACCTGACTCGCTGCAGTGGGGATCAGAAGGGGTGGGCGTCTCCCTACGGCGTCCACCCCTTCGCCCGCCGCGACGGAGCCTGGCCCGCCATGGCGCTCGCCACGTTCCGCATCATATCGACCGTCCTCGGTAAACGGAGGTAATCGTGCGCGGGCTATCGCACCGGCTGCACCGATTCGACGTGAAGCAGATGCCTTACGTCCTGATCGCACCGTTCTTCATCCTCTTCGCGATCTTCGGGCTGTTCCCGCTGATCTTCAACGGCGTGGTGGCCCTGCGCACCTGGCGGCTGGACGACCCGGCCCAGGACGGCTGGGCGGGGCTGGCCAACTTCGAGAAGCTGCTGACCGACGAGGACTTCTGGAACGCGCTCTACAACACCTTCGGCATCTTCGTGCTGTCCACGGTGCCGCAGCTGCTCCTCGCCCTGTGCGTGGCGTTCCTGCTCAACCGAAGGCTGCGCGGGCAGACCTGGTTCCGGGTCAGCATGCTGCTGCCGTACATCACCCCGCTGACCGCTTCGACGCTGGTCTTTTTGGTGGTGTTCGGGCGCGACTACGGCGTGGCCAACTGGGTGCTGTCCGTCTTCGGCCTGGACGACCCGATCGACTGGCGCGCGGGCAAGCTGCAGTCCTGGGTCGCCATCGCCACGATGGTCAACTGGAAATGGATCGGCTACAACGCGCTGCTCTACCTGTCGGCGATGCAGACCATCCCGCGCGACATCTACGAGGCGTCCGCCCTCGACGGTGCGACCTCGTGGAAGCAGCTGTGGCGGATCACCGTACCGATGATCCTGCCCGTGGTGATCTTCACGGTCGTGCTGTCCACCATCGGCGGCCTGCAGCTGTTCACCGAGCCGATGCTGCTCGACGCCAACCCGGCCTCGGCCAGCGGCGGCTCCAACGGCGAGTGGCAGACCATCGCCCAGCTCATCTACAAGGTCGGCTGGAAGAACCTCAACCTGGGCTACGCGGCGGCGATGTCCTGGGCCCTGTTCCTGATCATCGTCATCGTCGCGGTCGTCAACACCCTGGTCACCAACCGGCTCGGAGGAGGAAAGCGATGAGCACCACCACCGACACCCGCCCGGCGACCCCGGCCGAGACGCCGCCCGACCAGGCACCGCGCCGCAGGATGAAGCCCGCGCTGCTGGGCCGCGCGCCCCAGGACACCCCGGCCGGCAAGTGGACCTACCTGCTGCTCGGGCTGACGTTCCTGCTGTCCATCTACCCGATCTACTGGATGTTCGTCATCGCGACGAGCACCGACGCGGCGCTGGCCGAGATCCCGCCGAAGTTCCTGCCGGGCGGCGAGTTCATGAAGAACCTGACCGAGGTCTTCTCGCTGCAGGACGTGTACTTCGCCGAGTCACTGGTCAACAGCCTCATCGTGTCCACCGTGGTCACCGTGTCGGTGCTGTTCTTCTGCTCGGTGGCCGGCTTCGCCTTCGCCAAGCTGCGCTTCCGGGGCAGCCGGATCCTGATGGTGATGGTCGTGCTCACCCTCACCGTGCCCAACCAGCTCGGCATCGTCGCCCTCTACATCCTGATGGGCTACCTGCCCGGCGAGGGCGGCTGGAACGGCAGCCTGCTCGCGGTCATCGTGCCCGGCCTGGTCAGCGCGTTCGGCGTGTTCTACATGCGGCAGTTCATCCTCGGCGCGGTGCCCGACGAGCTGATCGAGTCGGGCCGCGTCGACGGCGCGACCACCATGCGCATCTACTGGAGCATCGTGCTGCCCGCGATCCGGCCCGCGCTGGCCGTGCTGGGCCTGCTCACCTTCGTCGGCAGCTGGAACGACTTCCAGTGGCCGCTCATCACGCTGGGCGGCACGGACTACCCGACCTCGATGGTCGCGCTGTTCGACCTGGCCAGCGGTAATTATGTGCTGTACCGGCGAGTGCTCGCCGGTGCGTTCGTGGCCACCGTGCCACTGATCATTCTGTTGTTCGTCGGGGGCAGGCAGATCGTCCGCGGCATCATGGAGGGTGCGGTCAAATCGTGATGATGGCGTCTCGGTCCCGAAGCATGGTCCAGCTCCACCACGGCTGGTCGGTGTCGGCGCGCAACACGCCGGTGCCGGTCGACCGGGTGCCGGCGGCCGTGCCCGGGTGCGTGCACACCGACCTGCTGGCAGCCGGTCTCATTCCCGATCCCTATCTGGACTCCAACGAGAACGAGCTGGGCTGGATCGGGCGCACCCGCTGGACGTACGAGACCAGTTTCGGCTGGTCCGGCCCGGAGGACGACCGGATCGACCTGGTCTGCGCGGGGCTGGACACCGTCGCCGTCATCTCGCTCAACGGCACCGAGGTCGGGCGCACCGCGAACATGCACCGCGGCTACCGCTTCGACCTGCGCTCGGCGCTCACCCCCGGCCGCAACGACCTGCGGATCACCTTCGACTCCGCGTACGACTACACGGCGGCGATGGCGCGGCAGGTCGGCTCGCGGCCGGGGGCCTACGACGAGCCGTACAATCTGATCCGCAAGATGGCCTGCAACTTCGGCTGGGACTGGGGCCCGACGGTGGTCACCGCCGGCATCTGGCAGCCGATCGGCCTGCACAGCTGGTCGACGGCGCGGCTGGCGCAGGTGCGCCCGCAGGTCACCGTGGACGGCACGACCGGTGTGGTGGACGTGCACGTCGACGTGGAGCGGGCGTCCACCGAATCGCTCACCGTCACCGTCGAGGTCGGCGGTGTCGTCGGGGTCGCCTCCATCGGCGCCGGCAGCATCGGCACGACCCTGCGGCTGTCCGTGCCCGACGTGCGGCGCTGGTGGCCGCGCGGCTACGGGGAGCAGCCGCTCTACCCGCTGCGCGTGGTGCTGGCCACCGAGGGCGGGCGCGAGCTGGACCGCTGGGAGCGGCGGGTGGGCTTCCGCATGGTACGGGTGGACACGACGCCGGACGAGCACGGCACGCCGTACACGGTGGTGGTCAACGATGTGCCGGTGTTCGTGAAGGGGGTCAACTGGATCCCCGACGACGCTTTCGTCACCCGGATCACCCGGGAGCGGCTGGCCGAGCGCTTCCGCCAGGCGTGCGACGCGAACATCAACTACCTGCGGGTATGGGGCGGCGGCCGGTACGAGTCGGAGGACTTCTACGAGCTGGCCGACGAGCTGGGGCTGATGGTCGGGCAGGACTTCCTGTTCGCGTGCGCGGCGTACCCGGAGGAGGAGCCGTTCGCGGCCGAGGTGGCCGCCGAGGCGCGTGAGCACGTGGTGCGGCTGGCCTCGCACCCGAGCCTGGTCACCTGGACCGGCAACAACGAGAACATCTGGGGCTTCGCCGACTGGGGCTGGCCGGAGAAGCTCGCCGGGCGCAGCTGGGGTGCGGGCTTCTACCACGAGCTGCTGCCCGCGATCGTGGCCGAGCTGGACCCGACCCGCCCGTACTGGCCGGGCAGCCCCTGGTCGGGCACGCCGGACATTCATCCGAACGACCCGGCGCACGGCACCATGCACATCTGGGACGTGTGGAACCAGATCGACTACACGCACTACCGGGACTACGTGCCCCGGTTCTGCGCCGAGTTCGGGTTCCAGGCCCCGCCGGCGTACGCGACGCTGCGCCGGGCGCTGCACGACGAGCCGCTGGCCAGTGACTCGCCCGGCATGCGCCACCACCAGAAGGCCGCCGACGGCGATCTCAAGCTGCGGCGCGGGCTGGACGCGCACCTGCCCGACCCGCAGGGCTTCGACGACTGGCACTACCTCACGCAGGTCAACCAGGCCCGCGCGATCCGGCTGGCCGTCGAGCACTTCCGGTCTCATCAGCCCGTCTGCATGGGCGCGATCGTCTGGCAGCTCAACGACTGCTGGCCGGTGACGTCCTGGGCGGCGATCGACGGCGACGGCCGGCGCAAACCCCTGTGGCACGCGCTGCGGGAGGCGTACGCCGACCGGCTTCTGACGATCCAGCCGCGCGACGGCGGCCTGGTCCTGGTCGCCTCCAACGACACCGACCGGCCGTGGTCTGCCTCGGCGGACGTGACCAGCCACGATCTCGGCGGCAAGGCGCTGAACGCGACCACGGTGGCGTTCGACGTCGCGCCGCGCTCGGTGACGGTGACGCCGATCCCGGACGGCGTCGCGCTGCCTGAGGAACCCCGGTCCGAACTGCTCCGGGCCGTCGTCGGTGAGCAGCAGGCCTGGTGGTTTTACGCCGAGGACCGCGAGATCGACTACCCGGCCGCGCGGTACGAGACGGCCGTCGCACCGACCGCCGACGGCTACGCCGTCACCGTCACCGCCGCGACCATCCTGCGCGACCTGTCCCTGTTCCCCGACCGCCTCGACCCGGCTGCCACCGTCGACCAGGCCCTGGTCACGCTGCTGCCCGGCGAGTCGGTCACGTTCACCGTGCACACCACCGCCCGCCTCGACGCCACCGCACTGGCCGCCCAGCCAGTGCTCCGCTGCGTCAACGACATCACCGCTTAGCACCACCAGCGGGACCTCGACGGTCCGTGGCCGCTCCCGGGCGACGCGGACCGCCGAGACCCCTGGGTTTCCGGCAAGGCCCATCCCTTCCACGGATGCCGACCGGTCGCCGCTCCTGCCCGATGCCGTCGTCCTGCGCCACCGGCGGTGTTCGGGCGGGCGTCGGACCGGCGGCGAAAGGAGCACGCACATGAACAGACGGATCCTGGCGGTCGCCGCCGGGGCGCTGATCCTGCTGCTCGGCACCGGCAGCGGCACCGCCGCCGCGGCCGGTGGCCACCACGACGCGGGGTTCGTGACCCGCCACGGCAGTGACCTGAAACTGAACGGCAAGCCGTTCCGGTTCGCCGGGACGAACAACTACTACCTGATCTACCAGTCGCCGGTGATGGTCGACGACGTGTTCGCCCGCGCCAAGGGGGCGGGCCTGACCGTGCTACGCAGCTGGGGCTGGCTCGACATCGGCAACCAGGACGACTCCGGTTCCGTGTCGGGCAAGAAGAACGGCGTCTACCTGCAGTACTGGGACGGCACGCGGCCCGCGTACCACGACGGGCCGGACGGCCTGCAGCGGCTGGACTACGTGCTGTGGAAGGCCGGGCAGACCGGGATCAAGCTGGTCATCCCGTTCACCAACAACTGGTCCGACTTCGGCGGCATCGACCAGTACGTGCGCTGGGCCGGCGCGGACAACCACGACGACTTCTACACCGACCCGGTCATCAAGGGCTGGTACAAGGACTGGATCAGTCACCTGCTGAACCGGGTGAACCCGCTGACCGGCCTGGCGTACAAGGACGACCCGGCGGTGATGATGTGGGAGCTGGGCAACGAGCCGCGCTGCAAGGGCTCGGGCCTGTACCCGCCGTCGGCGTCGTGCGGCCCCGCCACGCTGACCGCCTGGGCCGACGAGATGACCCGCCACGTCAAGAGCGTCGACGGCAGGCACCTGGTCGGCGTCGGCGACGAGGGCTTCTACTGCGACGACCCGGCGTCGTCGGACTGGACGACCAACTGCGGCGAGGGCGTCGACTCGGTCGCGCTCGGCAAGCTGCCCGCGGTGGACGTGGTCTCGTTCCACCTCTACCCGGACGGCTGGGGGAACAAGACCGCGCAGTGGGGCGCCGACTGGATCAAGCGGCACAACCGCGACGCCAAGCGGGTCGTCAAGCCGTCGATGCTGGGCGAGTTCGGCTGGCGCGACAAGGCGACCCGCAACCCGGTCTACCAGCAGTGGACCGAAGCCGCCGCGAGTGACGGGGGCGACGGCTTCCTCTACTGGATGATCAACGGCATTCAGGACGACGGCACGATGTACCCCGACTACGACGGGTTCACCGTGGCCTGCCCCGGCACCGTATGCCAGACCATCACCAACGCCGGGACGATCATCAGCAGCGGCCGGCGCACGTTCCCGCCGGTCGCCGACCACGACAGCGCGGTGGTGCCATTCGGCACGAAAGCCACCCTGAGCCCGGCGGCCAACGACATCGCGTACCAGACGCACGTGCGGGTCGACAAGATCGACCTGGACCCGGTGGCCGACGGGCGGCAGACCGGCGCGACCGTGCCCGGCGGCACGTTCACGCTGGCCGCGTCCGGGCAGCTCACGTTCACCCCGAACGAGGGCTTCGCCGGCAAGGCGGCGGTGGACTATACGATCCGCGACACGGCGGCCCGGCTGTCCAACGTGGCCACCGCGACGGTGACCGTGCTGCCCGACCCGACCGCCGCCATCCCGCTGGCCTCCTGGGAGACCGGCGTCGAGGGCTGGGCACCCGGCAGCTGGCAGGCCAACGCGGGCACCCTCAGCGGCCAGACGTCGTTCGCCACCGCCGGCACGGCCGGCCTGCACGCCGACGCCGCCGACGGCGGCTGGTTCGGCGTCAGCTTCCCCGCCCCCGTGGACCTGTCCGGCAAGTCGTACGTCAAATACGACCTGCGCACCGGCTCCGTTGGCACCTCGACCAGCATCGTCCTGCAGACCGGCCCCTCCTGGACCTGGTGCCAGGGCCCCTTCAACTGGGTCAACCAGGACACCGCCCTGACCACCGTGGAGGTGGACCTCAACACGGGCCTGTCCTGCGACCCCGCCTCCCTCACCGAAGTCCACGCCGTCTACCTCTGGATCAGCCCCGGCTCCTTCGACCTCGACAACCTCCGCGCCGAGTGAGCGAAAGGAAGGGCACCTTCACATCGCTATGCGATGTAGAAGGTGCCCTTCTTAACGGTCGATGGGGGCTGAGCAGGGCCGACGGTCAGGCTGCGGCCGGGAGGGCGATGGTGTGGCCGGTATGCGTCACCTTGGCGCGCAGGTAGCGGAGGTTGTCCGGCTTGGCGTGCACGGCGGTGGGGACCACGTGCGCCACCTCGACCCCGTGGTCGCGCAGCTGGCTGGGCTTGTCGGGGTTGTTGGTGAGCAGGTCGATACTGGGCACGCCGAGGGCGGCGAGCATCTGCGCGGCGGCGGTGTAGTCCCGCTCGTCGTCGCCGAAGCCGAGCGCCCGGTTCGCGGCGTACGTGTCCAGGCCCGCGTCCTGCAGGGCGTACGCGTCGAGCTTGGCGTACAGGCCGATGCCCCGGCCCTCCTGGCGCAGGTAGAGCAGGTAGCCGCCCCGCTCGGAGATGCGCTGCACGGCCTCGCGCAGCTGCGGGCCGCAGTCGCAGCGGGCGGAGCCGAAGACGTCGCCGGTCATGCACTCCGAGTGGGCCCGCACCAGGGGCGTGCCGGCCTGCGCGAAGTCGCCGAGGCCGAGCGCGAGGTGCTCCAGGCCGTCGGACAGGCCGGTGAAGGTGAAGACCTCGGCGGTGGTGGCGTACCCGTCGGGGAAACGCAGCGGAACGGTCACCCTCGTGCGTACTGCCGGCTGCTCGGTCATGGCTCACCAGTCTCGTCGTCGGAACGTGCCCGTCCAGGTAACGCGCCCGTTGCTACTTGATTGTTGAAGCATCAAGAACAGTGTGAAATTCCCTCACCTCCCTCTGTGCGCTACGCCACACGGCGCGTAGCATCCGCAGCCATGACCGTGTCGCCCCCCACATCCTCCGAGGTCACCGCCCCTGACCGGGACCAGCCGCTGACCGGCGGCGTACGCGCCGGATACGCGCTGGGCTCGCTGGCCACCGGCGCCTTCGGCACCGTGCCCGGCCTGCTCCTGCTGCCGTACCTCACCGACAACCTCGGCGTCGCCGCGGGCCTGGCCGGCCTGCTGGTGCTCGTGCCGAAGGCGTGGGACGTGCTGATCAACCCGGTCGCGGGCCGGATCTCCGACCGCACCGTCTCGCGCTGGGGCGCACGCCGGCCTTACCTGCTGTTCGGCGGCCTCGCCGTGGCGGTGCTGTTCGCCGCGATGTTCGCGGGGCCGTTCGGGGCGGGTTCGGGGGCGGCGGTATACGTCGCGGTCGCGTTCCTGGCCACCGCCACCGCGTACGCCTTCTTCCAGGTGCCCTACGTGGCGATGCCCGCCGAGATGACCGACGACTACAGCGAGCGCACCCGGCTGATGACCTGGCGGGTCGCCGTGCTCGCGGTGGCGATCCTGGTCTCCGGCGCGGTCGCCCCGATCGTGGTGCAGGCCGGGGGCGGGGGCGTGCCCGGACACCGCTGGATGGGCGTGTTCGTCGCCGCGCTGATCGTGGTCGGGGCGCTGGGCGCGTTCCTGGGCACCCGGCGCGCGCCGGTCGGCCGGGTCACCGAAAGCGAGCCGACGCTGCGCGCGCAGCTCGCCGTCGTACGCCGGAACAGGCCGTTCACCGTGCTGCTGACCGTGTTCGTGGTGCAGTCGATCGGCGTCGCGACGATGCTGGCCGGGGTCAAGTACGTCGCCGACCACGTGCTCCAGCGTCCCGAGGACGGCCCGACGCTGCTGTTCGCCTGCTTCGTCGGCCCCGCGCTGCTGGTCATGCCGCTGTGGAGCCGGGTCGGCGCGCGGGTCGGCAAGACCAAGGCGCTGGTGCTGGCCTCGGTGCTGCTGTCCGGCGGCGCGCTCGCGCTCATCGTCGCGGGCTCCGTGCCGCCGGTGGTCGCGTACGTGATCACCGGTCTGATCGGCGTCGGCTACGCGGGCCAGCAGGTCTTCGCGATGGCGATGCTGCCCGACTGCGTGGCGTACGACGCCGTCCGCACCGGCCGCCGCCAGGCGGGCGTGTTCACCGGCCTGTGGACGGCGGGCGAGACCTTCGGCCTGGCGCTCGGACCCGGCCTCTACGCGCTGGTGCTGCAACTGTCCGGCTACGTCTCCTCGGCGAGCGGTGCGGCGGCACAGTCCGACGGCGCCCGGCTCGGCGTGCTGCTCGGCTTCAGCGTGGTGCCCGCGCTGCTGGTCGGCCCGGTGACGCTGCTGCTGCGCCGCTACGACCTGACCCCGGAGCGGCTCGCATCGGTGCAGGTGGAGACGGGCAGAGCCGCTGAAGATAGTGTGACCCGATGATCGACGCACTTCCGCCCCAGGGCGTGCCCGCCGACCAGGTGCTCGCCGAGCTGCGCGGGATGCGCGCCGCCGACCTGCCGACCCACGGCGGGCGGCTGTTCGCCTACGTGTACGACCCGGCCAAGGCGGGACTCGACGAGCTGGCGATGTCCGCGTACGCCCTGTCCGCCCACGTCAACGGCCTGGACCCGACGGCCTTCCCGTCCCTGCTCGCCACCGAGAACGCGCTGGTCGCCGCCGCGGCCCGGGTGCTCGGGGCGGGCCCCGGCACCGCCGCGCCCGACGTGGTCGGCTCGGTCACCAGCGGCGGCACCGAGTCGCTGATCCTGGCCGTGAAGACGGCCCGCGACGCGCACCCGGAGATCACCTCGCCGCGCCTGGTCGCCCCGTCGACCGCGCACGCGGCGTTCGCCAAGGCCGCGCACTATCTGGGTGTCGAGCTGGACCTGGTGCCGGTGGACCCGGAGACGTTCACGCCCGACCCGGCCGCGGTCGCCGCCGCGATCACCGTGGACACGGTGCTGGTGGCGTGCTCCGCGCCGTCGTACGCGCAGGGGGTCGTCGATCCGGTCGAGCAGATCGCCGCGATCGCCGCCGAGCGGGGCGTGCGCTGCCACGTCGACGCGTGCTTCGGCGGCTGGGCGCTGCCGTTCCTGCGCCGGGTCGGGGTCGCGGTGCCCGCGTTCGACTTCGGCGTGCCGGGGGTCACGAGCATGTCGGTGGACCTGCACAAGTACGCGTACACCCCCAAGGGCGTGTCGGTGCTGCTGCACCGCGACGCGGGGCTGCGCCGACCGCAGTACTTCGCGTTCGCCGACTGGCCCGGGTACACGATGGTCAATCCGGTGATCTCGTCGACACGGTCCGGTGGGCCGATCGCGGCGGCGTTCGCGACGCTGCGGCACGTCGGCGACGAGGGATACCTGGAGCTGGCCCGGCAGACCCGCGACGCCGTCGCCGGGCTGGCCAAGGCCGTGTCCGAGGTGGACGGGCTGCGCCTGCTCGCCCCGGCCGACTTCACCGTCGTGTGCCTGACCTCGGACGACCCGGGGCTGGACCTGTTCGTGCTGGCCGACGAGCTGGCCGCGCGGGGCTGGCACACCCAGCCGCAGCTGCCGTACCAGGGCATCCCGGCCAGCATCCACCTCACGGTCACCGCGTCCGTGCTCCCGCAGGTGCCCCAGTTCGGCCCGGCCCTGGCCGAGTCGGCCGTCGCCGCCCGCGCCCACGGCCCCGTCGAGCTGCCCGCGGAACTGCTCGCGATGGCCGCCCACCTGCCCCCGGACCAGCTCACCGCCGAGATGGTCGCCGGCCTGGCCGACACCTTCGGCCTCACCGGCGGCGAACCCGGCGCGGCCCCCCGCATGGCCGTCGTCAACGCCGTCCTGGCCGCCGCCCCACCCCGCCTGCGTGAACGCCTCCTCGTCGAGTTCGTCAGCCTCCTCCAACGCCCCTCCTGGTGAAAGGAAGGGCACCTTCTTATCGCTATGGGTAGAGGAAGGGCACCTTCTTAACCTCCCGTGCCGTTGACCGGCACTGACCCGCCCGGGTGCCCGGCCCGGCGTCGCCGCGCCAGGTCAAGCCCGGCGGAGGGTTAAGAAGGTGCCCTTCCTCTACGTATCGGGTTGGGAAGGTGCCCTTCCTTCGCAAGAGGTGGGGTTACTTGCGCAGGAGGCAGGTGAGGCGGGCGGTGCAGATGCGCTGGTCGTCCTCGTCGGTGATGACGATCTCGTAGGTGACGATGCTGCCGCCGCGGTGCAGGGGAGTGGCGACGCCGGTGACCAGGCCGGAGCGGGCGGCCCGGTGGTGGGTGGCGCTGATGTCCACGCCCACCGCGTACGGGCGGCCGATGGTCGAGCCGTGCAGCGTCGCGCCGATCGAGCCGAGGGTCTCGGCCAGCACACAGGACGCGCCGCCGTGCAGCAGGCCGAAGGGCTGGGTGTTGCCGTCCACCGGCATCGTCGCGACGAGCCGCTCTGGGGTCGCCTCCAGCAGCTTGATGCCCATGCGCTCGGCCAGCGCGCCCTGCATGGTCGTGTCGTAAGTCATCTCCACCCGCCGCACGTTACCCGCCGGTCACCACGCCAGACAGGGCCCGAACGCCTCCGGTGCCCGGCACCGGCCGCAAGATCGCCCGACTTGCCGGGCATCCGTGCGTATCTTGAGCCTGCATTCGCCCACCTGCCTGGCAAGTCGGGCGATCTTTCCCCGGACGGTTCCGGGGAACCCGCGGCCTCCGGGGGAGCGGAGGGGGCGGATTCCCCAGAAACAACTGGGCCGCAGGGCTCAGGGGGTGGAGCCGCGGTAGTGGCCCAGCGTGGCGATGCCGACGATCCAGCCCACGAACAGGCCGTAGATGGCGCCGGAACCGGCCGCCTGGAAGGCCCCCAGCAGGGAGGCGTCCGAGCGGATGAAGGCGGTCAGCAGACCCGCCACCGCACCCGCGAAGATGTACCCGGACCAGCCGGCCATCAGCTGGCTGAACGTGCCGCGGGCACGGCCCAGCTGGGCGTTGGTCGACAGGGCCAGGAACACCGCCGTGAAGATGATGAGCAGGATCGCCTTGAGGTCGGCGGCGAGCACGTCCTGCACCGAGCTGTCCGCGTCGAAGCTCCAGGCAGGCCACGTCAGCAGCTTGAGGAACCAGCCACCGGCGGTGTTGGTGTCGGCGTTGTCGTTGGCCCAGTCGACGTAGACGGGGCTGCCGAACACCAGCACGAGGATGAGTGCGGCGATGACGCCCGCACCGGTCGCGGTGCGGTATCGCGATGCGGTCAGTACCATGGCGCTGCGATTGCCAAGGGCCACGGCCAGTAAACATCTGTGTCCGGTGTGTACTGATTAATCCTGCGTACCCGGGCGCACAGCGGACGTGCGCCCGGCTCTCGGGAGATCAGCGGGTGTGCGGCTGCATCGCCTGCGTATGGCGTTTGGCGGACATCCGCGCGGCCAGCCATACGAAGAACATGGCCAGCGCGAGCTGGATGATGTGCCTGATCCAGTCGATTCCTCGGGTCTCGCCGACGCCGAGCCAGGTGGCGATGATGCCGCCCAGCGTCGCGGCCAGGATGCCCGCGATCACCGTCATCAGCGCGGAGATGTTCTGCCGCCCGGGCAGCAGCAGCCGGCCCAGGTAACCGACGATCGCGCCGCCGATGATGCCCCAGAGGATCGCCCCGATCATGTACGCCTCCCGTGATCATGACTGCTACGTGGCCAGTATCAGCCGGTCCCGGGAGGGTTTGGAGTTCTTTGGGGATATTCGTCGGCGTTCTACACCTCGGAGAGGATCCTGCGTCCACCGGACCGTGGACGCGAACCCCACCCCGCCCGTCATCAGCGGGGCTGGTCTGCTGCGAGCTGACGTCGATGAGCCCGGCGGCGGCGGTCTCCGTCT
>NZ_JBEZEB010000002.1:445270-495143 GCF_040648615.1 Catellatospora sp. NPDC049111
TGGGTTTATTGGTCGGGGTTACACCCCGCGGAGTGTACCCTGGCTCATCTCATCGGAGGACGCTACCCCCACCCCGCCCTTCATCGACGTTGGCCTATCACATCGAATCGGAGTACCGGAAATTCGATGTGATAGGCCAACGTCGATGCCAATCCCCGGGCCGGGACGGCCCACGTGGTCAGGCGCGGCGCGGGGCGGGCAGGACGCAGGACGGGTTCGGCACCGAGACGGTGTCGCCGGTCGGCGACGGCAGGCCGGTGGCCGGGTCGCGGCGGTACCCGCGCACCGTGTCGCCGTCCTGGTCGGCGACGTACACGAAGTCCCCGAGCAGCGCGAAGTGCCGCGGCCAGCGGCCGGTGGGCACGTCCGCGACCGGCCGCAGCGCGGTTCCCTCCACCGCGAACACGGTGAGGCAGTCCGCACCCCGGTTCGCGACGTAGAGGAAGCGCCCGTCGGGCGAGCACTCCAGGTGGCTCGGGTAGTTGCGCTCAGCCGGCTCGCCGGCCGTCGCCGCGACACTCGACACCGGCCGCAGCAGCCCGTCGGCGACCTCGCAGACCACGACCGTCGAGTCCAGCTCACCCGCGACGAACACCAGCCCGGAAGGGTGCACGGCCAAGTGGCGCGGCCCCATCCCGGCGACCAGCGGCGAGGTCGCCACGGGCCGCAGCCCGGCGGGCTCGACGGCGTAGCTGCGCACCTCGTCGGTGCCTAGGTCGGTGACGTGCAGCAGCCCGTCGGGGGCGAGCACCGCCATGTGCGCGTGCGGTCCCTCCTGGCGCTCCGGGTCCGGGCCGCTGCCCTC
Organism: Catellatospora sp. NPDC049111; assembly: GCF_040648615.1. NCBI lineage: Bacteria > Bacillati > Actinomycetota > Actinomycetes > Micromonosporales > Micromonosporaceae > Catellatospora > Catellatospora sp. NPDC049111. The sequence continues at coordinate 446,076 of NZ_JBEZEB010000002.1, forward strand.
GTGCGTGATCAGATGGTGGTACGGCAGCAGCGCGCCGTCGGCGCCGATCGCGAACACGGCGACGGAGCCGCCGCTGTAGTTGGCCGCCACCACGAACCGGCCCTGCGGGTCGACGGCCAGGTGGCAGGGGTCCGCGCCGCCACTGGGCTGCGCGCCGAGCAGTTCGAGCCCGTCTGCGGTCACGGCGTACGACAGCACCTGCGCGGCGGATTCGCTGGCCGCGTACAGGTGGGTGCCTTCGGGGTGCCAGGCGAGCCACGACGGGTCGACCGCCGCGACGGGCGGACCCGCCGGTTCCAGCCGCCCGGTGTCCGGGTCCTGCCGCCAAACGGTGATCGCCTGCGCGGTGCCGGCCTTCGCCGTGTAGGAGCCGATGTGAACCAAGGAAACCGAAGGCATGCCAGGCAGCCTAATGCGCGATCCACCACCCGAATCGGGCCCGTCCCGCAGACCGGACGCCACGCCCTGCCCTGCAGTTTCGGGGAAACTGCCGGAACGGCGGGCTCCATTCGTGCAGTTTCCCCGAAACTGCAGCGACCGGCGGTCGTCAGGCCGCCACGGCCGGCAGGTGGACCTCGAACCGGCAGCCGGCGGCGGTGTTCGCCACGTCCACTCGGCCGCCGTGCGCGTCGACGAGTCCCGCGACGATGGCCAGGCCGAGCCCGCCCCCGCCGCCGTCGGCGTCCGGGGTGCGTGCCTTCGCGCCGCGGAACGCCACGTCGAACACGCGGGGAAGGTCGGGCTCGGCGATGCCGCCGCAGGTGTCGTCGACGGCCAGCCAGCCGCCCTCGGCGTCGCGGCCGCCGGTGACCGTCACGGTGCCGTCCGGGGGTGTGTAGCGCACCGCGTTGAGCACCAGGTTCGCCACGATCCGGGACAGTTCACGCTCGCCCGCCCGCACCACGGGCCACTCGCCCTCGGCGAGCAGGCGTACGCCCCGCGCGGCGGCGACCGGCGCGGCCGCGGCGACCGCGTCGGAGACGACCTCACCCAGTGGCACGTCCACGGGGGACAGCTGCAGCGCCCCGGCATTGATCCGCGACAGCTCGAACAGGTCGTCGACCAGCGCCGCCATCCGGTCGGTGCCGGTACGGATCCGGCGGTGGTATTCGGCGACCGTGGCCGGATCGCTGACCACCCCGTCCTCCAGCGCCTCGGCCATGGCCCGCATACCCGCCAACGGGGTGCGCAGGTCGTGCGACACCCAGGCGACCAGGTCGCGGCGGCTCGCCTCGACCTGGCGCTCGCGCTCGCGGGCATCGGCCGCCCACATCGCCGAGCGGGCCAGCCGCCACGCCACCCAGCCGCCGATCCCCAGGCTGACCAGCCCGGACAGCGGCACCACGACGAGCAGCACGTGCAGGTCGTGCGGGGAGATGAACATGCCCTCGGCGACCGCCAGCACCCCGGCCAGCATCGCCAGCACCGTGGCCACCAGCAGCACGCACACGTTCAGCGTGATCGAGCGGCGGTGCAGCAGGCGCAGCAGCAGGGCCGCGGGCAGCCAGACGACCGCCGCGCCGGCCAGCGCGGCGAGCAGGATCAGCAGCAGGTCACGCACCGGCGTCCGCCCGCACCGGCTCGTACCGGTAGCCCACGCCCCAGACGGTGTGGATGCGCCGCGGCGCGGCCGGGTCGGGTTCGATCTTCTCGCGCAGCCGTCGCACGTGGACGGTGACCGTCGACTGGTCGCCGAAGGTCCAGCCCCACACGGACTCCAGCAGCTGCGCCCGGCGCAGCGCCTCGTTCGGGTGCGCCATCAGGAACGCCAGCAGGTCGAATTCGCGTACGGTCAGCGCCAGTTCGCGGCCGGCGAGGTGCGCGGTGCGGCGTACCGGGTCGACGACGAGGTCCCCGTCGGTCAGCACGGCCACCGGGGCGGTCTGCGGGCCGGTGCGGCGCAGCACGGACTGGGCGCGCAGCACCAGTTCCCGCGGAGAGAACGGCTTGGTCACGTAGTCGTCCGCGCCGACCTGCAGCCCGGCGATGCGGTCGACCTCCTCGCCGAGCGCGGTCAGCATGATGATCGGCACGCCGGGGCCGGGCTTGGCGCGCAGCCGCCGGGCCACCTCCAGCCCGTCGAGCACGGGCAGCATCAGGTCCAGGATGATCAGGTCGGGCCGTTCCCGGGCGTACGCGTCGAGCGCGGCCTGCCCGTCGGCGGCCAGCACCACCCGGTGACCGGCGTGCTCCAGGTAACGGCGTACCACGTCGCTGACGGTCGGGTCGTCGTCGACGACGAGCACACTGGTGGCCATGCCGCGAGCGTACGTCGAGATCATCGTCGGTGCCCGGACGCCGCCGCCGTCGGAACCTTACGATCCGCGAACGTGGGGTCCCACCGGCGCCGTGCGGGCCTTAGCGTCAGGGCATGACGAGGATGTTCGGCAAGCCCGCCGTCTGGGCGGTGGCCGCGGTGCTGGCCGTGGGCCTGGCGTTCGGTCTGTACTGGTTCCAGCCCTGGAAACTGCTCACCTCGAAGACCGTCAACGACGCCGCCCCGGCGGTGGTGTCCGCGAGCGCGACGCCCTCGCCGGCCTCCTCCCCGGCCGCGGGCGTGCCCTCGCCGTCGGCCGTCGCGGTGCTGCTGGCGGAGGGCAAGCTGGTCACGCACGAGCACGACAGCTCCGGGACCGCGCAGCTGGTCAGGCTGCCTGACGGCCGCCACCAGGTGATCCTGCGCGACCTGGCCACATCGGACGGCCCCGACCTGCGGGTATGGCTGACCGATCAGCCCGTGCTGCCCGGCCGTGCCGGTTGGCACGTCTTCGACGACGGCAAGCACGTCGAGCTGGGCCGCCTCAAGGGCACCCACGGCACCCAGGTCTACGCCGTGCCCGCCGACGTCGACCCGACCGCGCTGCGCAGCGTCACCATCTGGTGCGCCCGCTTCAAGGTCTCCTTCGCCGCCGCCCCGCTGGAGGCGTGAACCTGTCAGGCCTCAGGCCGGGACGGGCCGGGCCGCGTCGGGGTCCCACCGCCAGCCGGGCAGCAGCACCCCGCCGACCCAGCGGGGGAAGGTCTGCCAGCTCGCGTCGCCGTGCAGGATCCGCTGGCCGTACGCGGTGAGCTGGTACTCGCCGCCGCGCAGCGCCAGCGCCGGGCGCTCGGCGTCGTGCAGCCGCCGCAGCACCGGCAGCAGCATCACGTCACCGAGGTACGGCAGCGGGTCGGCGTCCTGGTGCGCCCGGTAGACGGCCGCGAACGGCAGCGGCCCGGGGCTGACCGCGCGCAGGCACAGCCGCTCGGACAGCGACAGCCCGTCCGTGGTCCACGGCAGCTCGACGAGGTGCCGCCGGACCGCCCGGGACAGGTACGGCAGCGCCTCGTCCGTGATCCCGGCCAGGGTGAGAGGGTCCGGCACGGCGAGCGCGGCCCAGGCCCGCTCGGCCGCGGCGAACTGCTCGGCGGTGACCGGCCGCTCCCGCCCGGCGAGTGTCGCCAGCTGCGGTGCGGACAGCTGCCCGAACCCGATGAACGGGTCCTCGCCGGGGAACGCGTCGATCGACATCAGGCGCAGCCGCCCGTGCAGCGCGGGCCGGTGGGCGAGCAGTGCGAGCAGCCGGATCAGGATCGCCTGGTCGAACCAGTCGTGCTCGAACCACAGCAGCACCCGGTCGTACGCGTCCAGGGTGTCGAGGGCGGCCCGCTCCTGCGACAGGCGCTCGCGCACGGGTCCGGCGTCGAGGTCGTACGCCCCGGCGAGCCAGTCGGCGCGGATCGCGTCGAACTCGGCCGGGTCAGCCGTGCGGGGGACGGGACCCTGGCACACCGGGTCCGTGAACGGCACGAAATCACCGGGGAAGCCGGCCGGTCCGAGGGTCTCCCGGAGGTCGTCGCCGCAGCGTACGTGGACGGTGCGCATGGCCGTCAGTCTAGGTGCGACAGCGGCCGGTGACCGGTCGACCGGCGGGACAGCCAGGTGTTACCAGCGGTATGACCCATCGACATATGCGCGCTTAGGAAACTATCATTAGTCATGGCGCGAACTCGTACGGTGACAGGTGCCGGGATCATCGCAACCGTGGCGCTCGTCCTTCTGTTCGGTAATCAGCCCTTCGTGGAGTGGGTGTCGAGGCACACCAGCTCCGACAGTGCCTGGGGCTGGTTCCTGCGTGTGCTGACCTGGCCCCGGTGGGCCTTCGGTCCCGTCGACGGATCCAGCAGCGCGATGCGCCGGCTGCTCGCCGACGATCTGCGTGCGCTGTTGCTGATCCTCTTCGTGGCACTCATCCTCGGAGTGGTCAGCAAGGCGGTCACCGGTGGCGCCGGCGGCTTCCTGCTCGGCTGGTCGGCTCTGATCTTCGGATCGGCGCTGGCGGCCTTCATCACCGCGTTCATCATCAGCGACCCGACGTTCGTGGGTGCGCTCCAGGCCGCCGCGGCGGGCTCGGCCTACGGGCTGTTCGTCGGCTGGGTGGTCGGCGCGCTGACCGGCACCGCCAAGGGCGCCGGCTCCTAGCGTCCTGCTCCACCGTGTGGTGCCCGCGGCCGAGGCGGGCACCGCACGGGACGGCCGGGAACGTGCACGTTGTTCATAAAATTGTGAATACTCCTAAGCTTGTTATGATCGTCCTTGATGAGCGACAAGGTTGACGCGGTCGCGCCGCGTGATGAGGACGGTGTGCGCCGGTCGGTGGAGCACATGGCGATGATGCTGGCCGACATGGGCTTCCCCAGGATGCCGTCCCGGGTGCTGATGACCATGATGAGCGCCGAGGAGACCTCGCTGACCGCCGGTGACCTGGCCGAGCGCCTGGGCGTCAGCGCCGCCGCCATCTCCGGTGCGGTCCGATACCTGATGCAGATGGGCTTCGTCGTACGCGAGCCCGCGCCCGGTTCCCGCCGCGACCGCTACCGCCTGCCCGACCAGCCCTGGTACGGCGTGACCACCGCCAAGCGCGGCTTCTACGGCCAGTTCTCCGACGAGGCCGACGTCGTCATCGAGGCAGCCGGCGGCGCGCGGACGCTGGCCGGCGAACGCATGGCCGACCTGCGCGACTTCTTCCGCTTCGTGGAGGAGCAGGTAGGCGGCGCGATGCAGCGCTGGCAGGAGCAGCGCCTCCCACGCGCCTGACCCGAATCCCCGCCCCACCTGCGCCGCGCGCGGATTCGCGCCGCCGGCACATACTCCATGATCGCTCGACTTGCCAGGCAGGTGGGCGAAAGGGCGCTCAAGATACGCACAGGTGCCTGGCAAGTCGAACGGTCATGGTAGGGAGCGCGTCCTCATAAAAGGTTCGCACCGTGAGGGCGGGCGACTTTTCTCGGTGACGGACGTGAATCCGGCTCGTTCACCCGCGCGGTCGGCCGGTCCGGCGGGGTCGGACGGGCCTCCGTCGGTCGAGCGCATCGACTGTTCCGGCTAAGCGCGAACGCTCCCGCGAGGCCGTCGCTGCAGACCTCCCTTCCGCCCGCCTCCGACGCCTTCGAGGCGGAATCCGCCGAGCGCGACCGTGTACGACGCCGAACACGGTAGCGGTCGTGGTACGCCGATCCGCTGCCGTGCGGCCCGCCACGGTCCTGGCCGGATGGCATCCCACCTGCGACGACGCCACCTTTCGCCGGCCGTGCCCAGATCGGGGCCGCAAGTCTGACGGACTCGCGGTCCGGAGACCGTTATGAGACCGCGACTTTTTAAGACTTGCGCAGTAGAGGAGGGGGTGTTCTGGATGGTCATGGCTAACTTCTGCTAGATCAAACAAAAGTTTCGCGGATTCGGCGAGAAGCTATGGACACGATTGTCGAAAGCTCGTAACCTGTGCGACACACCACATCGGTGGAGTCCTATCAGGTCGGAGGAACGAGCGGATGAGCCTCGCGCGGACGCTCTGGGACCCGCTGCACGTCAGAGTGCTGCGGCTGCTGCGAGACGAGGGTGCGCTGTCGCGCGCCGAACTCGCCGACCGGCTGGACATCCCCCGTCCGCGACTGCTCGGCGAACTCGACCGCCTCGTCGCCGGCGGCCACGTCGCCGAGGCGGGCCCGGCCGAGTCGCGCGGCGGCCGCCGGTCCACACTCGTGGAACTGAACCCGGGCATGCGCTTCGCGGGTGTCGACCTCGGCGCGACGTCGATCGACGTCGAGGTGACCAACGGCCGGCTGGAGCCGGTCGCGCACTACAGCGAGCCCGCCGACATCCGCAGCGGTCCGAAGGTCACCCTGCAGCGGGTCAACGAGCTGCTCGCCAAGGCCAAGGTGGAGGGTGCGTTCGCGCACCTCGACGGCATCGGCATCGGCGTGCCCGGCCCGGTCAGCTTCCGCGACGGCGTGCCCGTCTCGCCGCCGATAATGCCCGGCTGGGACCGCTTCCCGGTGCGCGAGCTGCTCACGCGGGAACACGGGTGCCCGGCCGTGGTGGACAACGACGTGAACATCATGGCCGTGGGCGAGCGCAACGCGGGCGTGGCGCACTCCGTCGACAACTTCCTCTTCGTGAAGATCGGCACCGGCATCGGCTGCGGCGTCTTCCTCGGCGGCGAGGTCTACCGGGGCACCGACGGCTGCGCCGGCGACATCGGCCACATCCAGGTCGACAGCCACGGCCCGGTCTGCACCTGCGGCAACGTCGGCTGCCTGGAGGCCGTGTTCAGCGGGGCCGCGCTGGCCCGCGAGGCCACGGCCGCCGCACGCTCGGGCACCTCGCCCGCGCTGGCCGAGCGGCTGGCGACCAACGGCGCGGTGACCGCGATGGACGTGGCGATCGCCGCGGTCGAGGGCGACGTGGTCTGCGTGCAGCTGATCCGCGACGGCGGCCGCCGCATCGGCACCGTGCTGGCCGGGCTGGTCAGCTTCGTGAACCCTTCGATGATCGTCATCGGTGGCGGGCTGGCCCAGTTGGGCCACATCATGCTCGCCGAGATCCGCAGCGTGGTGTACCGGCGGTCGCTGCCGCTGGCCACCGGCAACCTCCCCCTGGTGCTGTCCGAGCTTGGCCCCCGCGCAGGCGTCGCCGGCGCCGCGGTGCTGGCCAGCGAGATCGCCTTCGAGCAGGCCTGAGCCCGAGATGAGCGAGGAGTCGAGCATGAGCGAGCAGGCGGCGACCGCTGCGGAGGCCGCGGGCGAGGTGGTTCTGCGGCTGTCCGGTGTGGTCAAGACCTTCCCCGGCGTACGCGCCCTCGACGGCGTCGAGCTGGAGGTGCGCGCGGGCGAGGTGCACTGCCTGCTGGGGCAGAACGGCGCGGGCAAGTCCACCCTGATCAAGGTGCTGGCCGGCGTGCACCGCCCCGACGCGGGCGACGTGCAGTGGCTGGGCGAGCAGGTCTCGTTCAGCGGGCCGCAGGCCGCGATGAAGGCCGGCATCGCCACCATCTACCAGGAGCTCGACCTCGTCGACTACCTGTCGGTGGCGGAGAACATCTACCTCGGCCACGAGCCGCGCAGTCTCGGCTTCGTGCACAAGGGCCAGGCCGCGCGCCAGGCCCGGGAGCTGCTGGGCCGGCTGGGCCACGGCGAGATCCCGGCGCAGCGGCTGGTCAAGTCGCTGCCCGCCGCGGGCAAGCAGATCGTCAGCATGGCCCGCGCGCTGTCGCACTCGGCCAAGCTGATCATCATGGACGAGCCCAGCGCGGTGCTGGCGCACGACGAGGTCGGCAACCTGTTCCGGATCATCCGGGAGCTGACCGCGCAGGGCATCGCGGTGGTCTACATCTCGCACCGGCTGGAGGAGATCCGCGAGATCGGTGACCGGGTCACCGTGCTCAAGGACGGGCGCACCTCGGCGGTCAACCTGCCGGCCCGCACCACGCCGACCCGTGACCTGGTGAGCCGGATGACCGGCCGCTCCATCGAGTACGTCTTCCCGCCGCGGCCGGACACCGCGCCCGGCGAGAAGCTGCTGGAGGTGCGCGGGCTGGGCCGCTCCGGAGAGTTCACCGGCGTCGACCTCGACGTGCACGCCGGCGAGATCGTCGGCATCGCGGGCCTGGTCGGCTCGGGCCGTTCCGAGCTGCTGGAGACGGTGTTCGGGGCGCGCCAGGCCGAGGCCGGCACGGTGGTGATGGACGGGCGGGCGCTGCCGCCGGGCAACGTCGCCGCGGCGGTGCGGGCCGGGCTGGGCATGGCCCCCGAGGAGCGCAAGAGCCAGGCGCTGCTGCTCGGCCAGCCGATCTACCGCAACATGACGCTGACCAACTTCAGCTCGTACGCCACCGCCGGGTTCACCGACACCGGCAAGGAGCAGGACGAGGCCATGCGCGTGGCCAACCAGCTGGAACTGCGCCCGCGTGACGTGCGCCGGGCCGTGCGCACGCTCTCGGGCGGCAACCAGCAGAAGGTGGTCGTCGGCCGATGGCTGCTCGGCGGCACCCGGCTGCTGCTGCTCGACGAGCCCACCCGCGGCGTCGACGTCGGCGCGCGGGCCGAGCTCTACCAGGTGATCCGCGACCTCGCCGCGAACGGCGTCGGGGTGCTGCTGGTCTCCAGCGAGGTGCCCGAGGTGCTCGGCCTGGCCGACCGGGTCCTCGTCATGCGCGAGGGCCGGGTGGTGCGCGAAGCGCCCGCGGCCGACATCAACGAGGAAGACGTACTCGATCTGGTTATGGCGGGATCGCTGACCGCCGCGACGACTGAAGAGGTGGCCGCGTGAGCGAGCGAACCAGCTGGCTCGGCAGACATGCCGTTGACGAGCGAAGCGAGGAAATGGCATGAGCGTGTCCAGCGAACATAAAGTAGAGGAACAGGTGGGGAGTCCCGCGCCCCATGCCGCCCCGGCCGTCGCCAAGACGAGCTGGTGGAAGGACGAGGCGCAGGAGCCGATGCGGCGCAACCTGGGCCTGGTCGGGGTGCTGCTGGCGCTGTTCGCGATCGGCGCGTACATCCGGCCCGACCTCTACAGCGACGTCGACTGGGTCGTCAACAACATCATGGTCATCCTGACCCAGGCGGCCGCGATCGGCGTGGTCACCGTCGGCATGACCTTCGTGATCATCGGCGGCGGCATCGACCTGTCCGTCGGCGCGCTGATCGCGCTGTCGGGTGTGTGGGCCACGACGCTGGCCACGCAGAGCTTCGGCCCGGTCGGCATGATCTTCACGGCGGTCGCCGTCGGCATCGGCGCGGGCCTGGTCAACGGCGTGCTCATCGCGTACGGCAAGCTGGTGCCCTTCATCGCCACCCTGGCGATGCTGGTCGCCGCACGCGGTCTGGCCGCGCAGATCTCCGGCAAGCAGACCCAGATCTCCGGCGACCAGTTCATCAACAGCATCGCCACCACCCGGATCGTCGGCATCCCGCTGCTGGTCATCATCCTGCTGGCGGTCGCCGGGCTCGGCTGGGTGCTACTCAACCGCACCACCTTCGGCCGGCGCACCGTCGCCATCGGCGGCAACGCCGAGGCGGCCCGCCTGGCCGGCATCAACGTCCGCGGCCACACCATGCTGCTGTACGCGCTCTCGGGCCTGTGCTGCGGCATCGCCGCGATCATGCTCACCTCGCTCGCCACCTCGTCCCAGGCGGCCGCGGCCGAACTCTACGAACTCGATGCGATCGCCGCGGCGATCATCGGCGGCACGCTGCTGTCCGGCGGCCGTGGCACCATCATCGGCTCGCTGTTCGGCGTGATCGTGTTCTCCGCGATCACCAACCTGTTCGCCATCGCCAACCTGCCCACCGAGGTCCAGAACATGGTCAAGGGCGCGATCATCGTGGTCGCGGTCCTTCTCCAGCAGGTGCGGTTCTCGTCCGTCACGCAGTTCGCCCGGAGGCACGGTCTCACCCGGGCGAAACCGCAGACCTGACCGCCGCGGGGCGGGCGCCCGATCGGCCCGCCCCGGCTTGGGTTCCATCACCGCACAGCCCGCTCCACCTGGGGTGACCGTCGAACGCGACGGTCGCCAGACCGAACACACCCTCGCGACGACCAGGAGGTCGTGATGACCAACTCGATTCCGGACACGTCCCGCCGCCGGCTCCTCTTCGGCGGCACGGCGATCGCCGCCGGCGCTCTGCTCACCGCCTGCACCAGCAACGAGCAGACGCCGACCCCGGCGCAGACCAAGGGCGCCGACACCGAAAACCCGAACGCCGCCGCCGGCAAGGCGGTCACGATCGGCTTCTCCGCCCCGGCCGCCGACCACGGCTGGATCGCGGCGATCACCAACAACGCCAAGGCGCAGGCCGGGGCGTACAAGGACGTCACGTTCAAGCAGGTCGAGGCGGGCAAGGACGCCGCGGCGCAGCGTGCCGCGCTGGACACCCTGATCGCCGAGAAGCCTGACGTGATCGTGCTGCTGCCGCACGACGGCAAGGAGCTCAACGCGTTCGGCCTCAAGGCGATGGAGGCGGGCATCCCGGTCGTGAACCTGGACCGTGCCTTCCCCGACGCGCTGGCGTACCGCCTGCAGATCAAGGGCGACAACTACGGCATGGGCGTGGCCGCCGGTCACTACATCGGCAAGGCGCTCAAGGCGAAGAACGTCGCCAGCCCGATCATCGGCGAGATCGCCGGCATGGACGAGCTGGAGCTGACCCAGGAACGCAGCGCGGGCTTCAAGGCCGCGCTGGCCACCTACGGCTTCACCGTGGCCAACCGCCGCGCGGCGCGCTTCACCGCCGACTCGGGTCAGAAGGAGGCGCAAAACCTCCTGCAGGCGCTGCCGAAGATCGACGCCATCTGGAACCACGACGACGACCAGGGCATCGGCGTGCTGGCCGCGATCACGGCCGCCAACCGCAGCGAGTTCTTCATGGTCGGCGGCGCCGGCTCGAAGAAGGCGATCGAGGACATCGCCGCCGACAAGACCGTGCTCAAGGCCACGGTCACCTACAGCCCGTCCATGGCGTCGTCGGCGATCTCGCTGGCCCGCCTGATCGCCCAGGGCCGGGGCATGTCCGACCTGGTCGAGCTGCAGGTGCCCAAGGAGGTCATCCTGGCCTCCGAGACGATCACGAAAGAGAACGCGAGCACGTACCTGAAGCTCGGTTTCTAAGCCCGACATGGTTCGCCCGCACCAGCGGGCTCGGTAACGGAGGAGCCCACCCCGTGTCCACAAACGACAACAAGGAACTGCGGGTCGGCATGGTCGGCTACGCGTTCATGGGCGCCGCGCACTCACAGGCGTGGCGCACCGTGAACCGCGCATTCGACCTGCCCCTGCGGGTCCGGATGGCGGCGGTCTGCGGCCGTGACGAGGCCAAGGTGTCCGAGGCGGCTGACAAGCTCGGCTGGGACGGCTACGTCACGGACTGGCGGGAGCTGATCGCCCGGGACGACATCGACGTGATCGACGTCTGCACGCCCGGCGACAGCCACGCGGAGATCACCATCGCCGCGCTCGCCGCGGGCAAGCACGTCATGTGCGAGAAACCGCTGGCGAACTCCGTGGCGGAAGCCCGGGCGATGGTCGATGCCGCAGCCGCGGCGCGGGAGTCGGGTATTCGTACGCTGTGCGGGTTCAACTACCGGCGCGTGCCGGCGGCGGCGCTGATGCGTCAGATGATCGCCGCCGGCAGGCTCGGGGTGATCCGCCACGTGCGTGCCGTGTACCTGCAGGACTGGATCACCGATCCGCAGTTCCCGCTGGTCTGGCGGCTCCAGCAGGAGCGGGCCGGGTCGGGCGCGCTCGGCGACATCGGCGCGCACATCATCGACCTGACCCAGTACGTCACGGGCCAGCGCATCACCGGGGTGAGCGCGCTGACCGAGACGTTCATCAAGGAGCGGCCGATCCCGAGCGAGACCAGCGGCCTGTCCGCCACGGGCAACGGCCAGGCCGTCGGGCAGGTGACCGTCGACGACGCCGCGCTGTTCACGGCGCGGCTGTCCGGCGGGGCCATCGCCACGTACGAGGCCAGCCGCTTCGCGATGGGGCGCAAGAACGGCCTCCGCGTGGAGATCAACGGTTCGCTCGGCTCGCTCGTGTTCGACCTGGAGCGCCTCAACGAGCTGGAGTTCTACGACGCGACCAGGCCGACCGCCGAGCAGGGCTTCAACCGGATCCTGGTCACCGAGCCGGAGCACCCGTACCTGTCCGCGTGGTGGCCGCCCGGCCACATCATCGGGTACGAGCACTCCTTCACCCACCAGATGCGCGACTTCGTGCAGGCCGTGGCGGAGGGCACCGACCCTCACCCCTCCTTCGAGGAGGCGCTCGGCGTGCAGCTCGTGCTCGACGCGGTGCAGCACTCCGCCGAGTCCGGGTCCGCCTGGACCGAGGTGGCGCAGCCCGCTTTCCCGGTCGCGGCCTGACCGCACCGGCACTGAACGTGGGAGGGCCGGTCGGACGCCGACCGACCGGCCCTCTCACCCATCCGACTTCCGCTCGACGCACCAGGCACTCCCGCACACGATCGGAGAGCGAACACATGCCTCGACCCATCACCCTGTTCACCGGCCAATGGGCAGACCTCCCGTTCGAGGAGGTCTGCCGACTGGCGTCCGAGTGGGGCTACGACGGCCTCGAGATCGCCTGCTGGGGCGACCACTTCGAGGTCGACAAGGCGCTGTCGGACGAGACCTACATCCCGCGCAAGCGCGCCCAGCTCGACAAGTACGGGCTGAGCGTCTACGCGATCTCCAACCACCTGGTCGGCCAGGCGGTCTGCGACAACCCGATCGACGAGCGGCACAAGGGGATCCTGCCCGCCCGCATCTGGGGCGACGGCGAGCCCGAGGGCGTACGCCAGCGTGCCGCCGCCGAGATGGCCGACACCGCCCGCGCCGCCGCCAAGCTCGGCGTGGACGTCGTCGTCGGCTTCACCGGCTCGCCGATCTGGCACTTCGTGGCCATGTTCCCGCCGGTGCCGCAGTCGATGATCGACGCCGGGTACGAGGAGTTCGCCCGCCGCTGGCACCCGATCCTCGACGTATACGACGAGGTCGGCGTGCGCTTCGCGCACGAGGTGCACCCCAGCGAGATCGCGTACGACTACCACACCACCCGCCGCACCCTGGACGCGCTGGGCAACCGGCCCGCGTTCGGCCTGAACTGGGACCCGTCGCACATGGTGTGGCAGGGCTGCGACCCGGTCGGCTTCATCCTCGACTTCGCCGAGCGCATCTACCACGTGGACTGCAAGGACACCAAGGTGCGCATGGGCGACGGCCGCCGGGGCATCCTGTCGTCCCACCTGCCCTGGGCGGACCTGCGCCGGGGCTGGGACTTCGTGTCCACCGGCCACGGCGACGTGCCGTGGGAGGACTGCTTCCGCGCCCTGAACTCGATCGGCTACACCGGCCCGATCTCGATCGAGTGGGAGGACGCGGGCATGGACCGCCTCATCGGCGCCCCCCAGGCTCTGGAGTTCGTGCGCGGTCTGCTCTTCGACCCGCCCACCGCCTCGTTCGACGCGGCCTTCAGCTCGGACTGAGCCCCGCCCCTCGCCGGCCGCTGCTCCCTCGGGGCGCTGGTGAGGCAATGGAAGGGCACCTTCTTAACGCTATGCGTTGAAGAAGGTGCCCTTCTTAACGAGGTAGAGCCGCTGCCTGCGGTGATCTGGCAGTGGGTCTGTGGCGGTTCGGCGGCGGTCCGGGGCCGGTCCGGCAGCGCGTGTGCGGAAGCCGGGCCTGCCGGGGCGGCGCTGCGGCAAGATCGCTGTTTCCGGTCAAGATCTGCAGTCCGACCTCACCGTTTGACCCGAGACAGCGATCTTCCAAGGCCGCCCGGTGCCGGGCCGGCGGCGTCTCGTGCCTAGGATGGCCGTGGCCTGTGCGAATGCGCGGGCGGCAGGGTGTGGGGAGCAGCGGCGGTGCGGCAGGTGGGTATGGCGGCCGACCGCACCCCGGCCGGCGCCGTTCCGCGACGCGTCCCGGCGGGTGCCGCCCCGATCCCGGCCGAGCTGGCGCAGGCGTACCGCCGTTGCCGTGACCTGCACCGCCGCCACGGCCGCAGCTACTTCCTCGCGACCCGCCTGCTGCCCGCCTGGAAGCGGCCGCATGTGCACGCGCTGTACGGCTTCGCCCGGTACGCCGACGAGATCGTCGACCGCACCGACACGGGCACCCCCGAGGATCGTGCCGAGCGGCTGCGCGACTGGTCCGGCCGCTTCCTGGCCGGGCTGCGCGGCGCGCCCGTGGCCGATCCGCTGCTGCCCGCCGTGCTGCACACCGTCGAGGTCTTCGACCTGGACCCGGCCGACTTCGCCGCGTTCGGACACAGCATGGCGATGGACCTGACCGTGCGCGAATACGCCGACTATCCGGCGCTGCTGTCGTACATGGAGGGTTCGGCGGCCGTCATCGGCACCCTGATGCTGCCGATCCTCGGCCCCGCCGACCCGGTGGCGGCCCGGGAGCCCGCGCGGCAGCTCGGCCTGGCGTTCCAGCTCACCAACTTCCTGCGCGACGTCGCCGAGGACCTCGCCCGCGACCGCGTCTACCTGCCCCAGGACGACCTGGCCCGGTTCGGCGTCAGCTCGGCCGACCTGCGCGCGGCGGCGGCGGCCCGCCGGGCCACTCCGCAGATCAAGAGCCTCATCGCGTACGAGGTCGACCGCGCCCGCGCCCACTACACCGCCGCCCTGCCCGGCCTCGACCTGCTACCCGGCGCGTCCCGCACCTGCGTGCGCACGGCCTACCTGGTCTACGGCGCGATCCTCGACGAGATCGAGCGCGCCGACCACGATGTCTTCGTCCGCAGGGCCGTGGTGGGGCGGGGCAGGCGGATCGCTTTGCTGGCCCGCGGCCTGATCGGTCAGGCCGCGGGTAGGTAGCCGAACCGGGTGCATTCGGACCTGACCAGGTTCTGCGTGTCGGGCAGCTGCCCGGAGGGCTCGGTTTTGACCATGTCGTCGGCCAGGTCGGCGAAGAAGTGCTGGAGCCGCGGATCGATGTCGCGGGCGGCGTACTCGCGGTAGACGGCGGCCCAGGGCGCGACGGCGTCGCGCACGGCCCGCTCCCGGCGGCGCTGCTCCGCCTCGTCACCGCCGGTCAGGCTGTCGGTGTACGCGAGCAGGGCCTCGATGTAAGGCGTGAAGTACGGGACGGCCGACAGCTGAGCGCTGTCGCAGGTGATGCGGGAGAGGTCGGCCACGGGGTCCCGGGTCGCCGCCGGTTGTGCCGCGGTGGCCGTCGTACCGGCCGGTGCGGGCACGGCCGCGTCGCATCCGGCGAGGGCGGCCAGGGTGAACACGGCGAACACGGCGGCGAGGAGGGCTCCGGGTCGGTGCGGCATCGGCAGACGTTAGCAACGCCGCGGCCGCCACGCTGCCCCTGCGCAATCCACGGCCCTCCGCCGCAGGTCAAAGCCGGTCAGGCGTTAAGAAGGGCACCTTCTATAACGCGGAGCGTTAAGAAGGTGCCCTTCCTTTGGTCTCAGCAGCGGGGGACGCCGGGGATGAAGCCGTCGTAGCCCGTGTAGACGTAGGCGTCGGAGATGAAGCGGCCCGAGCCGATGCGGTCCCAGATGTTGCTGGTGCCGTAGGTGCCGGTGACCGTGGTGCCGGTGGTCTGGCACTGGATGGAGACGGTCGCGCCGTCGTTGACGGTGCCCACCGACGCGTAGCCGGTGCCGGGGCCGGAGCGCACCGTCAGCGGGGAGCCCGCGGTGTTGACGGTGCCCTGCGCCGCGCCGCCGCCGCAGCCGTTGTCGCTGGTGTAGTTCTTGGTGCCCCAGTAGAGCGCGGTCACGCCGTTGAACTTGATCTGGATGGCGGAGCCGCCGGAGCGCTGCTCGTAGTGCAGGTGGGGGCCGGTCGAGCCGCCGGTGGTGCCGACGTACCCGATCACGGTGCCGTACTTGACGGTCTGGCCCACGGACACGTTGAACGAGTTCAGGTGCGCGTAGTACGTCGTGTAGCCGCTGCCGTGGTTGATGCGCACGTACTTGCCGTAGCTGGTGTCGCCGAGGTTGGTGACCACGTCCACGGTGCCGGGCGCGCTGGCCACGACCGGGTCGCCCTGGTCGTCGGTGCGGTTGAAGTCGATGGCGTTGGCGGGGCTGTGGTTGGTGCGGGTCTGGCCCGACCACACCTGGTTGCAGGGGAAGGGGACCTTGAAGGTCGGGGCGGCCATCGCCGGCGAGGCCTCGACCAGGACTGCCGCGGCGACCGCCACGGCGGTCACGGCCAGCCCCAGGAAACGCTTGACGTGCACAGGGTGCTCCTCTGGTGAAGTGGGTGCGGGGGAGAAAAGGATCAGGCGCAGTGTTCGAAACCGGAGGTGTAGCTGGTGCCGCCGGCGCTGCCGCCCCACTTCACGCAGTCGGGTGCGGTGCGCACGACCGGCCCGGCGTAGTAGGAGAAGCTGCCTGAGTCGGTGGTTCTGCTGGACCCCTGCGGCTCCAGGAAGGCGCTGGTGGCGGTGGGGGTGCCGACGCCGGTCATCTTCAGGGTGATGACGCAGTTCTGGCTGGTGGAGCCCTTCCACAGCAGGTTCGCGGTGCCCGCGCTGCCGAGCTTCACCGAGTCGATGACCTGGAACCCGCTGCCGCACTCGGCCGCCGGGTCGTACGACGTGGCGCAGTTGTTGCTGGTCACGTTGGCCGAGCCGTAGCCGAAGGTGCTGCCGTTGAAGACGGCCTTGATGATGTGCGACTGCGACCGGTCCGGGTAGCGCACCTCGTAGTGCAGGTGCGGCGAGATGCCGTTGCCCGGCTTGCTGGTGTTGCCGACCGAGCCGATGGCCTGGCCGCGCAGCACCGCCTGGCCCGCGGTGACGGCGCGGGTGTCCAGGTGTGCGTAGTAGGTGAAGTAGCCGCCACCGTGGTCGATGACGATCAGGTTGCCGTAGCCGTTGACGGAGCCCTGGTGGGCGGAGACCTCGACGGTTCCCGCCGCGGCGGCGACCACGGTGTCGCCGAGGTCTGCGGTGGCGGTGGAGCCGCGGTTGAAGTCGATCTCCCAGGAGACGTGGGCGCTGCTGCCGGTGCTGTTGCCGTTCCACGTCTGGCCGCAGGGGAAGGGCAGCTGGAAGGCGGGCGCGGCCTGCGCGGGGCTGCCGAGCAGGACCGCGCCGGCCAGACCTATGACCAACGCTGCGGCGCCGGCGAACAGCCGTTTTGGTCGCATATGGACGATTCCCTTCCGTGGGGTGGTGGAACAGGAGGCCCGTGACTGCGGGGTGTGTTCACAGCGTTGCGACAAGCTCTCCAACGTTTCTCCAGAACCCCTACAGCCGTTCAGCCGAGTGCTCTGGTCCGATCAGCCGAGCGCGCGTAGGCTCAGGCGATCGATCACGGATCGTGTGGGTAGGTTGGCGTGTCGGACCGGCTGGAACTGCGCATCCTGGGCTCCTTCGAGTTGACCCTGGGCGGCCTCGACGCACCTGTCGGCGGTGTGAAGCCGCGCCAGCTGCTGGCCACCCTCGCTCTCAACCACGGCCGCACCGTGTCGGTGGACCAGCTGATCGAGGTGCTGTGGGGGCAGGACCCGCCCCGGTCGGCGCTGGCCAACGTGCAGACGTACGTCAGCGCGCTGCGCACCCGGCTGGGCGAGGACCGGCTGCGCCGCCAGGCGCCCGGATACCGGCTGGAGCTGGACTGCGGCGAGCTGGACCTGCTGCGCTTCGAGGAGTACGCCCGCGGCGGTGACCCGGACAGCCTCGACGCGGCCCTGGGCCTGTGGCGCGGCGAGCCGGTCGAGAACCTGCCCGCCTCACCGCTGTGGCGTGCGGAGATCGACCGGTTGGTGGAGCAGCGGCGGGCGGTCCGGCAGACCCGGGCCCGGCTGCGCATCGAGGCCGGGCAGCCCGCCGCGGCAGTGGACGAGCTGCGCCGACTGGTCGCCGAGGAGCCGCTGCGCGAAGAGGCGTGGTCGCTGCTGGTGACCGCGTTGCGGGACGCGGGGCACCGGGCCGAGGCGCTGTCGGCGTACGCCACCGCGCGCCGCACCCTGACCGAGGAGCTGGGCGTGGAGCCTGGCGAGCCGCTGCGCCGCCTGCACCGCGCCCTGCTCGTCGAACAGGAGGGCCCGGCGGTGCTGGGCACCCGGCTGGACGGCGCGGCCGCGCTGGTGCTGCGAGGGCTGGCCCGGCTGGGCATCCCCGCCGCGCCGGGCTGGGTGCCGGCCGCGCTGCTGGACCGGCCGGATGCGACGGAGGTGCTCGACGCGCTCGACCGGGCCCGGCTGCTGCGGTCCACCGGCACCGACGATCTGAACCAGCCGCGCTACGGCCTGCCGGTGCTGGTCGGCCTGCTGGCACCGGACCTGCCCGGGGAGGCGATCGGCGCGGCGCTGACCCGCGCGCTCGGCGGCTATCTCACCCTGGCCGAACGCGCCGCCGCCGGGCTGCCGCGGCAGGTGTTCGGCCCCGGCGTCACCGTCGCGGCACGCTGGCCGGTGCCGGGCGCGGCGGAACTGGCCGGCGATCCGGTGCGCTGGTTCGCGACCGAACGCGACGCGCTGCTCGGCGCGGTCGAGGCGGCCGCCGCCAACGGGCTGTCCGATCTGGCCTGGGAGCTGGCCCACGCCATGGTGGCCTGGTGCGACATGGGCGGGCACACCGCCGAGTGGGAGCAGACGCACCGCACCGCGCTGTCGGCCTGCCGGGCGCAGGGCAACCTGCTCGGTGAGGCGGTGACCCTGCGCGGGCTGGGGCAGCTGCACCTCTACCGGGACCGCTACGAGGAGGCGGCGGAGGCGTTCAGCCGGTCGCGGCTGCTGTTCGCCCGGCTGGGCAACCTGTGCGGGCAGGCGGCGGCGCTGGCCGGGCTGGGCACGGGGCACCGGATCCGGGCCGAGCACGACGAGGCGCTGGACTGCTACCGGCAGGCGCTGGAGGCATACCGGCTGCTCGGGCACCGGCACGGCGAGGCGTACTCTCGCGGCGCGCTGGGCATGGTGTGGCTCGCCAAGGGCGATCTCGCCGAGGCGTACCGCGACTTCACCGCGGGGCTGGCGCTGGCCGAGGAGATCGGTGACGAGCATCGGGCCGCGCTGCTGACCCGCCAGCTGGGCCTGCTCCGGCTGCGCAGCGGCGAGCCGGCCCTCGCGCGGGCGGACCTGATCGCGGCGCTGGACCGGTTCGCGGTGCTCGGCGACGCCCACTGCGAGGCCTACTGCCTGACCGACCTGGCCTCGCTGGAAGCGCCCGAGGTGGCCGTGCAGCGGCTCACCCAGGCTCTGGAGATCTTCGAGCGGATCGGCGACCGCCGCGCCCAGGCGCAGACCGCGCGCCGGCTGGGCGAACTGCACCGCGGCGACGAGCGATTCGGCCTGTCCGACGCGTACCTGGCCGAGGCCCGACGGCTGCAGTCCACGGTGGAGATGGCACGCGTCCATCCGATGTGAGCACCCACCTGACGGGGGGCCTGGTCGGTATTGACCGGTGAAGGGATCCATCAGGTGAAGGGAGTCGCACCATGCGCAAGACCATCGTCACTCTGATCGCGGCCTTGCTGGCCGTAGCCGCCACGGGCATCGGCCTCGCGGCGGCCGGACCGGCGTCGGCCGCGCCGAATTACTCGATCGAGTGCTGCTGACCGACTGACCCGGCTCACCGGCCACGGAACGTCCGCCGGTACGACGACGGCGAGGTGCGCATGCACCGGCTGAAGTGGTGCCGGAACGTGGCCGGTGAATCGAACCCGACCGCGGCGGCGACCTGCTCCACGGGTGAGTCCGAGGTTTCCAGCAGGGGCAGGCTGGCCGCCACCCGCTGGTCGATGAGCCAGCGGATCGGGCTGGTGCCGGTGTGCCGGGCGAAGTGGCGCAGGAAGCTGCGCGGGGACATGCGCGCGTGCGCGGCCAGCAGGTTCACCGTGAGCGGCTCGGTCAGGTGGTCCAGTGCCCAGGCCATCGCGCGGGCCACGCCGTCGTCGTCGATGACGTCGCGCACGGGCAATTCGATGAACTGCGCCTGGCCGCCGTCGCGGTGCGGCGGCAGCACCAGCCGCCGGGCGACCGTGTTGGCGATCTGCGCGCCGTGGTCGCGGCGCACCAGGTGCAGGCACAGATCCAGCCCGGCCGCGCTGCCCGCGCTGGTGATCACCTGCCCGCTGTCGACGTAGAGCACGTCGGGGGTCACCTCGACCAGCGGGTGGCGCTCGCGCAGCAGCGGGGCGTACTTCCAGTGCGTGGTGGCCGCCCGGCCGTCCAGCAGGCCCGCCGCGGCCAGCGCGAACGCGCCGGAGCAGATGGAGACGATCCGAGCGCCCCGGTCGGCGGCCGTGCGCAGGGCCTCGACCAGCGCGGGGGAGACCTCGGCGCGGACGTCGGCAACCCCCGGAACGATCACGGTGTCGGCGGCGGCCAGCACGTCCAGGCCGTGCCGGGCGGTGATCGAGAAGCCGCCGACGGCCGGCATCGGCTCCGGCGTCTCGGCGCAGACGTCGAGGTCGTACCAGGCGACGTCGAGTTCGGGGCGGGGCAGGCCGAACACCTCCACCACGCAGCCCAGCTCGAAGGGCGCCATCCCGGCGTAGGCCAGCACCGCGATCCGGTGCCGGGCGCGGGTCTCCAGTGTCACGGGCGTACCCATGGCGAGATCTTAGCGGACAGCGGCGTTCTCGCCACTTCTGGTGGCCCGGCCGGCTCGACAGGATGGAACCAGTGACCGACCAGAAGGAGCCGACCATGCCCGCCGTTGTCACCACCTCCGCAGTGCTCAGCACGCCCCCGGCCGCCGCCGACGTCGCCGCCGCGCACTTCGCCGGCCGCCTGTCGTTCGAGGCCGACGTGTCCGACGTGTCCGCCGACCTGGCGTCCAGCGCACCCGGCTTCGTGCTCGTCGACTCCCGCTCGCTGGAGGCGTGGGAGCAGGGGCACCTGCCCGGCGCGGTGCACCTGCCCACCGCCGAGATCGCGGCACGGGCGGCCGAGGTCGTGCCGGCCGGCAGCGTCGTGGTCACCTACTGCTGGGGGCCTGGCTGCAACGGTGCGACCCGGGCCGCACTGGCCTTCGCCCGTCTGGGCTACCAGGTCAAGGAGATGCTCGGCGGGTACGAGTACTGGGTGCGCGAGGGCTTCGACACGCAGACCTTCCTCGGGCTGCGCAAGAACGACGTGGACCCGCTGACGGCCCCCGCGAGCGGCACGGCCTGCGCCTGCTGACCGCCCGCATCGACGCCGGTGAGGGTGGGCCATCGACGACACGCCGAGCCTATATGGGGCCGCTGTTGTCTGCGTGCCACTAGATGTAGTGTGAGGGCATCGCTGGTCCACCCCTCCGGCCCCCTCGGGGCCGGGTTTCGGGGTGCGCGCGAGCCGCCGCAGGGCGGTCCGCGCTGAGGGAATCCGGTGCGATTCCGGAGCTGCCCCGCAGCGGTGAGTGGGAACGAAGCCGTCCCGCCCTCCTCCCGCGAAGAGGGGAGCGGACAGCACTGGGCCGGTCCGGCCTGGGAAGCGACGGCGTAGGGGGTCCACGGCAGCACGGTGTCCGCACCGCGCCGCCCGGCCGCGCCCACGAGCCCGAAGACCTGCCGGCGTGCGTGCCGCGGACGGTTCCGCGACGCGCCCGCGACCCACTGTGCCGACTGCGCCGTTGCGCGGCAGGGCCAGGGGCCGCGACACCGGACCGCGCGGGATGGTCCTCGGTGGATGGCGTAGGCCCGGATCAGCCGGGTCGGTGCCGTTCGCGTGCCCTCCCGCGCTTCGACGAGGGGGAGCGCACACTTTGACCAGCACCACCTTCCGCAACACCGCCGACTCCGGCACCGCCGACGCAGAGCCGCTCACCGCGTCGCTCGCGACACTGCTCGCCGAGGCGGCGCAAGGGCTGCCCGATGTGGACCACACGGCCGTGCTGACCCCGGTGGCGGCCGGCGTCTGGCCCGGCGCGACCGAGGCCGACTTGCGCTTGCGGGCCGTCGAGACGGCCGCCGCCCTGGTGGCCCAGGAGCCGTCGTACAGCCGGCTCGCGGCGCGGCTGCTCACCGTGCACATCACCGCGGAGGCGGCCGCCCAGGGCGTCACCGACTTCCCGAGCTCCGTGCGCGCCGCGCACGCGGCCGGGCTGCTCGCCGACGACCTGGCCGCCTTCGTCGCGGCCCACGTGGCCGAGCTGGCCGAGCTCGTCGACCCGGCCGCCGACGACCGCTTCGAGTACTTCGGGCTGCGTACCGTCTACGACCGCTACCTGCTGCGGCACCCGGTGACCCGCAAGGTGCTGGAGACACCCCAGCAGTTCCTGCTCCGGGTCGCCTGCGGCCTGATGGGCGAGGTCGGCGACGCGGGCACCGCCGGGCGGCGGCTGCCGGGCAGCGTCACCGAGGTCGCGCGGCTGTACGCCATCCTCAGCCGGCTGGCGTACCTGCCCAGCTCGCCGACGCTGTTCAACGCCGGCGCCCGGCGTCCGCAGCTGAGCAGCTGCTTCCTGCTGGACTCGCCGCGCGACGAGCTGGAGTCGATCTACGAGCGCTACGGCCAGATCGCGCGGCTGTCCAAGTACGCCGGGGGCATCGGGGTGGCGTGGAGCCGGATCCGGTCCCGGGGCTCGCTGATCCGCGGCACGAACGGGCTGTCCAACGGCATCGTGCCGTGGCTGCGCACGCTGGACTCCAGCGTCGCCGCCGTCAACCAGGGCGGCCGGCGCAAGGGCGCGGCCTGCGTCTACCTGGAGACCTGGCACGCCGACCTGGACGAGTTCCTGCAGTTGCGCGACTCGACCGGCGAGGAGAGCCGGCGCACCCACAACCTGCACCTGGCCAACTGGGTGCCGGACGAGTTCATGCGCCGGGTCGAGGCCGACGCGAGCTGGTCGCTGTTCGACCCGAAGGACGTGCCGGAACTGGTCGACCTGTGGGGCGAGGAGTTCGACACGGCCTACCGGGCCGCCGAGTCCGCCGGGCGCGCGGTGCGCACGGTCCAGGCCCGCGAGCTGTACGGCCGCATGATGCGCACCCTGGCGCAGACCGGCAACGGCTGGATGACGTTCAAGGACGCCGCCAACCGCGCCTGCAACCAGACCGCGGTCGCCGGCAACACGGTGCACCTGTCCAACCTGTGCACCGAGATCCTGGAGGTGACCAGCGACGGCGAGACGGCGGTGTGCAATCTCGGCTCGATCAACCTGGCCGCGCACCTCGGCGGCGACGGCGTCGACTGGGACGCGCTGCGTGACACGGTGCGCACCGCCGTACGCGTGCTCGACCGCACCATCGACCTGTCCTACTACCCGACCGGCGAGGCGGCCGGGGCCAACAACCGGTGGCGGCCGATCGGCCTGGGCGTGATGGGCCTGGCCGACGTCTTCTTCGCGCAGCACCTGGACTTCGACTCGCCCGAGGCGCTGGCGCTGTCCACCCGCATCGCCGAGGAGATCGCGCTCGCGGCGTACGACACCAGCGCCGACCTGGCCGCCGAGCTGGGCACGCACCCGTCGTACGCGGACACCCGCGCCGCCCGCGGCGTCCTGCACCCCGATCACTACCCGGACGCGACCCGCACCCGCTCCTGGGCCTGGGACGAGCTGGCCGCCAAGGTGGCCCGCACCGGCCTGCGCAACTCGCTGCTCATCGCGATCGCGCCCACGGCCACCATCGCCTCGATCGCCGGCTGCGCCGAGTGCATCGAGCCGCCGGTCGCCAACGTCTTCAAGCGCGAGACCCTGTCCGGCGAGTTCCTCCAGGTCAACCGCTACCTCGTCGACGAACTCAAGGCCCACGGCCTGTGGAGCGCCACCCTGCGCGAACGCATCCTCGCCGCCGAAGGCTCCATCGCCGCTATCCCGGAGATCCCCGCCGAACTGCGCACCCGCTTCCGCACCGCCTGGGAGCTCCCGCAACGCGCCCTCATCGACCTGGCCGCCGCCCGCACCCCCTTCATCGACCAGTCCCAGTCCCTCAACCTCTTCATGGCCTCCCCCGACATCGGCAAACTCTCCTCGATGTACGCCTACGCCTGGCGAAAAGGCCTAAAAACCACCTACTACCTCCGCTCCCGCCCCGCCACCACCATCACCCCCACCACCGTAAGGAAGGGCACCTTCCCATCGGTTTCCGTAGCGGAAGGGCACCTTCTTGACGCCGCAGCGGGCGCGGGCAGCGCCGATGTG
The DNA here is from genome assembly GCF_040648615.1 of Catellatospora sp. NPDC049111. NCBI lineage: Bacteria > Bacillati > Actinomycetota > Actinomycetes > Micromonosporales > Micromonosporaceae > Catellatospora > Catellatospora sp. NPDC049111. Next base: position 469,942 of record NZ_JBEZEB010000002.1, read on the forward strand.
GCGCTGCCGGAGGCGGTCCGGGTCGGCGGCTCTGCGGCAGCCGGCGGCGTGCCCGGACTTCCGGCGCAGCCGCTGCGGACCGCGACCAGCCTGATCAACCTGAACCTGGAAAACCCTGAGATCTGCGAGGCCTGCCAGTGACCACCGACGGCAAGAAGATGCTGCTCGACCCGGGCCTCGACCTGACCCTGCGGCCGATGCGCTACCCGGACTTCTACGAGCGCTACCGCGCCGCCATCCGCAACACCTGGACGGTCGAGGAGGTGGACCTCGGCAACGACCTGCCCGACCTGGCCACGCTCAGCGACGGCGAGCGGCACCTGGTCAACCGGCTGGTCGCGTTCTTCGCCACCGGCGACACCATCGTCGCCAACAACCTCGTGCTGAACCTCTACCGGCACATCAACGCCCCCGAGGCCCGGCTCTACCTGAGCCGCCAGCTGTTCGAGGAGGCGGTGCACGTCCAGTTCTACCTGACCCTGCTGGACACGTATCTGCCCGACGACGAGGAGCGGGCGCAGGCGTTCGCCGCCGTGGAGAACATCCCGTCGATCGCCCGCAAGGCGAGGTTCTGCTTCGAGTGGATCGACTCGGTCTTCGACCTGCCCGAGCTGGTCACCGCCGACGACCGGCGGCGCTTCCTGCTCAACCTGATCTGCTTCGCGGCCTGCATCGAGGGCCTGTTCTTCTACGGCGCCTTCGCCTACGTCTACTGGCTGCGCTCGCGCGGCCTGCTGGACGGGCTGGCCGCGGGCACCAACTGGGTGTTCCGCGACGAGTCCATGCACATGGACTTCGCGTTCGCGGTCGTCGACACGGTCCGCGCCGAGGAGCCGGAGCTGTTCGACGACGAGCTGGGCAAGGCGGTGACCCGGATGCTGGAGGACGCCGTCGACGCCGAACTGGCCTTCGCGGAGGACCTGTGCGGTGCGGGGCTGCCCGGCATGACCCTGGCCGACATGCGGGAATACCTGCAGTACGTCGCCGACCAGCGGCTGGCGCGGCTGGGCCTGCCGGCACGGTTCGGGTCGAGCAACCCGTTCCCGTTCATGGCCCTGCAGGACGTGCAGGAGCTGGCCAACTTCTTCGAGCGCCGGGTCACCGCCTACCAGGTGGCGGTCCCGGGCACGGTCAGCCTCGACGAGGACTTCTGAGCCTCAACTCCCGGCCAGAATGGCCGAACTGAGCCTCAATTTCCGGCCAGAATGGCCGAAAACCGCTTCTCGGCGAGGTCGAACTGGGCGAAGATGTGCGCCTTGACCTCGCCGAGAAGCGGCGTGTCCGGCCGGGCCACCAGCTCCCGCAGCAGCGGGACCAGGGGCTGGTACTTGGTGGCGGCGCGCAGCACCTTCGGGCCGATGGTGTGGATGACGCCGACCCCGTTGTCGGTGAAGTCGGAGACCTTGATGATCCGCGCCCACGGGTCCACGTCCAGCGATTCGACCACGTGCTCGCGATACTGCTCGTCCTTGTCGCGGTCGAGGTCGTACTCCGGGTTGGTGACCGCGTTGACGAGTTGCGCGACGCGGGGGCCGAAGCGTTCGGCGAGCACCGCCAGCGCCTGCTCCCGGGGCGGCGGCCCGCTGCGGTGTGCCTGGCCGACGATGCCCCACGGCTGGTCCTCGACCGAGTCGTGCAGCAGGGCGGCGACCAGCACGTCCCGGTCGGTGATCCGGTAGTAGGTGATGATCCGGATGGTGACCCGCAGCAGGTGGTTGAGGTACGGCTCGCGTACCCGCCGCTGCTCGGCGTGCAGCCGGCCGGCCAGCTCGAGCGCCTCGGCGAGCACGGCCTGGTCGGCCGCGGGCAGGCGCTGGATCTCCAGGGCGAACCGGTCCCGCAGGCCCTGCTCGCCGAGCACCTCCGTGATGGCGTGCAGCGGCATGGTCATGAGGTAAGCCGGGGCGTCCATGCCGCCGTTTATATCGGATCAACGCCGTCCGCGCTTCCCTCTGATATGGACATACGCGGATACCGTGTGCCCGGTGTCGGGGTGCCGACTCGGGGCGCGCGGTATCCGCGCACGGGCGGTGCGGTCAGCGCGGGATCTTCGTGCGGTTGCGGTCGGCCAGTGACCTGGCCAGGCTGAACGGCGGGTTGACCAGGGGCGGGGCATCGGCGCCGCGCGGCGCGGGGATGACGGTGGCGGGGACCTGCGCACGGTGCTTCACCCGGCTCGCGTCCGCGCCGTCGAACTCCTCCTGCGTCATCGCCTGCAGGGCGTTGAACGTCACACCGATCAGGCACAGCGCCGACAACAGCACGATCGGCACGATGAGCACGAACGGGCTGAGGCCCTCGACCTGGCCGGTGCCGCCGACGTCCAGCGTGATCCGGATCGCGGCCATCGCGGTGTAGTGCATGCCGCACACCGCGACGCCCATCACCGCCGCGGCGGCCGTGATGGCACGCATGCCGGAGACGGTCACGGTGAACCACAGCGCGACGGTCGCGGCCACGACGGCGATCAGCACGGACGCGGCCACCAGGCCGAAGTCGTAGCTGACCCGCCCGGCGACCCGCATCGCGGCCATGCCGCTGTAGTGCATCGCGACGACGCCGAGGCCGGTGAAGCCGCCGCCGGCCACGATGCGCAGCGCGGACCGCCGGCCCTGGCCCGCGATGAACAGGCCGATGCCCACGGTGAGCACGGCGAGCGCGAGGCTGATGAAGGTGACGACCGGGTCGTAGCGGACCGGGCTGTTCGGCACGTCGAAGCCGATCATCGCCATGAAGTGCATGAGCCAGATGCCGGTGCCGCCGATGGAGAGCGCGGCGATCACCAGCCAACGGGCTCGCCGGCCGGCGGTGGGCGCGCGGCGGGCGCGGGCTGTGCAGACCAGGCCGAGCATCGAGCCGATGAAGGCCATCACGTACGCGGTCACCGGGTTGAACCAGCCGTACGCGAAATGGTGCACTTCTGCCATGGGAGTGCCTCCGGGAGGTTAGGAGGATGCCATTGGCCCATGAATGAGGCTCACTCAATCGCACAGCGTGTCCGTGTCCGCACTGTCGATCACCGCTGGCGTGCGCCGGGTAGCGTCAGCGGCATGGCAGGCACGAGTGCGTCGGTGGTCGCCCTGGTCGGCATCGACGGCTCAGGCAAGACCACCCAGGCGGTACGGCTGGCCGCGGCGCTCTGTGCGGCCGGGGTCACGGCCCGGTACGGCCGCAACGCCGGCGGCCGGCGCTTCCTGGGGCGGGTCGCCCGCAAGCTGGGCCGCGACGACGCGGTCTCGCTGCTCGGCCGCCGGGGCCTGCTCACGATCGAGGCGGTGCTGCGCTGGCTGGCCATCGCCCGCTCGCTGGTGACGGCGCGGCTGACGGGTGCGGTGGCGGTGATGGACCGCTACACCCCCTGCCAGCTGGTGAGCATTCGGGCACATGAGGGCGGCGAGTGGCTGGCCCGGACGGTACGCGCGGCTTATGCCCCGTTCCCCCGCCCGGCTGTCATCATCTTTCTCGACGTCCCGCCCGAGGTGGCCTATCACCGGGTGGAGCAGCGTGGCGACGACTACGAGGACATCGAATATCTGAACGCGAGCTACGCGGCCTACAAAGACGTACTGTCGGATGCGGTACACGTCGACGGCAGTGGCGATCCCGATGCGGTCGCCCAAGCCGTCTGGGCGGTTGTTTGGCCGGTCGTGAAACGTGGTTTGGCAGTTGACGTGGGGCGGTCCTGAAAGTAAGTTTCAATCGTGGCGAAGAAGTCGAAAGTTTCCGAGGAGAATGACAGCGTCTCGCGCGCGGGTCAGGAACCTGTCGGGCTGATCGTTCAGATCAATGGTCTGCTGCCCGCGCTCTCCCCGGCCGAACAGCGCGTGGCACGGCTCGTGCTCGCCGATCCGGCCGCCTCGGCCCGCCGCACCATCACCGACCTGTCCGCCGCCGCGGAGACCTCCGAGGCGACGGTCATCCGGTTCTGCCGCTCCATCGGCATGTCGGGCTACCCGCAGCTGCGCATCCGGCTCGCCGCGGAGGCCGCGCGCCGGGTCGAGCCGGCCGACTCGCGGGTGGTCGGCGGGGACATCCCGCCCGGCGCCGACATGGCGCAGATCATCGCCACCATCGCCTTCAACGACGCCCGCGCCGTCGAGGAGACCGCCGAGCAGCTCGACCCCGAGGTCTGCGACAAGATCGTGGATCTGCTGGTGAAAGCCTCCCGGGTCGAGGTCTTCGGGGCGGGGGCGAGCGGCTTCGTCGCCGCCGACTTCCAGGCCAAGCTGCACCGCATAGGCCGCGTCGCGTACTACTGGCCCGACCTGCACACCTCGCTCACCTCGGCGGCCCTGCTCGGCCCCGGTGACGTGGCGCTGGGCATCTCGCACACCGGCACCACCGCCGACACCATCGACGTGCTGGAGCGGGCCAAGGCGGCGGGCGCGGTGACCGTCGCGCTGACCAACTTCCCCCGCTCGCCGATCTGCGACGTCGCCGACTTCGTGCTGACCACGGCGGCTCGCGAGACCACCTACCGGTCCGGTGCGATGGCCAGCCGGCTCGCCCAGCTCACCGTCGTGGACTGCTTGTTCGTCGGGGTGGCCGCGCGCACCCGCAGCAAGGCACGCAAGGCGCTGGAGGTCACCGCCGAGGCGGTGCGCGGACGTCGCATCGGAACTGCCCGCCGCCGGTCCGGCGATGCCTGAGCTGCCCACCGGCTCCCTCCCGGTCCGTGTCGACGCCCCCACCGAGCAGCGCTACGCCCCGAGTGCCGACCTCGACCTGCTGGGCACGCGCCAGATCCTGCAAGTGATCAACGAGGCCGACCGCACCGTCGCCGAGGCGGTCGGCGCGGTGCTGGACCCGCTGGCCGTGGTGGTCGAGGACGCCGTGGCCGCGCTGCAGCGCGGCAATCGCGTGCACTACGTCGGCGCGGGCACCTCCGGCCGGCTCGGCGTGCTCGACGCCGCCGAGCTGCCGCCGACCTTCAACGCCCCGCGGACCTGGTTCTGCGCCCACATCGCGGGCGGCCCGGGCGCGCTGCTGGCCGCGGTCGAGGACGCGGAGGACGACACCGCGGGCGGGGCCGACGAGATCGCCCGGTGCGCCCGCACCGGCGACGTGGTCGTGGGCATCGCCGCCAGCGGCCGCACGCCGTACGTGCTCGGCGCGCTGCAGGCCGCGGCGGAGCTGGGCTGCCGGACCGCACTGATCGCGGCCAACCCGCACGCCGCCGCCGCGGCCTGGGTGGACGTGTTCATCGGCGTCGACACCGGCCCTGAGGTGATCACCGGATCGACCCGGATGAAGGCCGCCACCGCGCAGAAGCTGCTGCTCAACGCGTTCTCCAGCGCGGTGATGGTGCGCCTGGGGCGGGTGTTCTCCAATTTCATGATCGACATGGTGCCGACCAACGCGAAGCTGCGCGGCCGCATGCTGAACATCCTCGTCGAGGCGACCGGCCACAGCGAGGACGAGTGCCACCGCACCCTGGACGCGGCCGGGGGAGACCTGCGGGCCGCCCTGGTCGCGCTGCTGGCCGACCGCGAGGTGGCCGCCGCCCGAGGCGCGCTGGCCGGCCACGGCAACCGGGTCCGCGACGCCGTCGCCGCCCTCGCCGACTGACCGCGTTCGCCCGTCATCAGGGTCCGGCCAGGCCCAGGGGCCCGTTCCGATCGGTGTCCGGGCAGGCCCGACGGCCCCGTTCCGATCAGTGTCCGCCGCCCATGATCGTCCGCCGGGCCCGGATGGACCCGGCGGTGCCGTGCTGGTGCGGCCGGTCACCCATGATCGTCCGACTTGCCAGGCACCTGTGCGTATCTTGAGCCCGCTTTCGCCCCTGTGCCTGGCAAGTCGAATGACCTTGGTGCGTGCTGCGCCCGGCTTGCGCGACTACCCCGAAAGCCGGACCCCATTCGTGGGGAGTTCATGGCCGAATGGGTGTGCATTCCCCTCGCTGGGGTATACGTGTCCTGCGTTCGGGTGGGACAGGTGTGGAACCGTGCAATAGCGCGCGGGCTCGAGCGTCACAATAAATGGCGACGCAGGTCACAGCGTTGTAGTGAGGTGGATCGCTGTACCCTGGGCAGCTCCGTGGTGTCATAAATGGGGCATTGCGGACCGGTTGGCTCGCTTCCAGTGAGTCGCCAAGTCGGTATCAGCGAGTTCACAGCTTTTCGTGACAGTTTCGATGGGCAACGCGGAATCATCTCCGGGCGTCATCTGTTGTGAAGGTGTCAGTACCGCAAGGCCCTGCGGCGATTACGTGGGAGGGACCCGAACGTGGAGAACATGACCATGCTGCGCACCGACCAGGTGGCTGAGGAGCGAGACCTCGTCGGTGTATACCTGCACGAGATCTCGCGTACTCCGCTGCTGGACGCGGCGCAGGAGGTCGACCTCTCTAAGGCGATCGAGGCAGGACTATATGCTGAGCATCTGCTGGAGGCCGACAAGCTCAAGCGCGGACTGAAGCGCGACGAGCTGGAGAAGCTGGTCGCCGAGGGCGAGCACGCCAAGGACCTGTTCATCCGCGCGAACCTGCGCCTGGTGGTCTCGATCGCCCGGCGTTACGTGCGCTCGGGCATGCCGATGCTGGACCTGATCCAGGAGGGCAACACGGGCCTGGTCCGGGCCGTCGAGAAGTTCGACTACGTGAAGGGCTACAAGTTCTCCACGTACGCGACCTGGTGGATCCGGCAGGCGATCAGCCGGGCCATCGCCCAGCAGGAGCGCACCGTGCGGCTGCCCGTCCACCTGGTGGAGGACGTCAACCGGATGCGCAACGTGACCCGCCAGCTCACCCGTGAGCTGGGCAGCGACCCCGAGCCGGACCAGATCGCGGCCGCGCTGGGCGTCACCGTCGAGCGGGTGACCGAGCTGATCCGCTGGTCGCAGGACACCGTGTCGCTGGACACGCCCGTGGGCGACGACGGCGACACCAACCTGGGTGACCTGGTCGCCGACCGCGACACGCCCAGCCCGGAGGAGATCGTCCTCTCGGCGCTGGAGCGTCAGCGGATCGAGGGCCTGCTCAACCACCTCGACGACCGTTCCGCCGGCATCATGCGCGCGCGGTACGGCCTGGAGGACGGTCGCGAGCACTCGCTGACCGAGGTGGCGTCGCGCTTCTCGCTGTCCCGTGAGCGCATCCGCCAGCTGGAGATCCAGGCGCTGGGCCGGCTGCGCGAGCTGGCCCGCGCGGAGGGCCTGCAGTCCGTCTGACCTTCCTCTCCCACTGACGAAGAAGCCCTCCCCCGGACTAGGGGGAGGGCTTCTCCTTGCATGTACGTTGGCCTATCACGTCGAATTTCCGTGACCCGGATTCGATGAGATAGGCCAACGTCAGTGAACGGGGCGGTGGTGGGGCCGCCGGACGGATCGCCGCTACACGCGTACCCGGCCGTAGCCGTAGGGACTCATCATGTCGACGCTGGCGACCTTGACCACCTCGCCGGTGGTCGGTGCGTGGATCACCTTGCCGCTGCCGACGTAGATCGCCACGTGCCCCAGGCCCGAGTAGAAGACCAGGTCACCAGGCAGCAACTGGGACCGGCTGATGTGGGCGACCTCACGCCACTGCGTGGCTGCCTGGTGGTACAGGCTGATGCCCGCGGCTTTCCATGCGGCCATCGTGAGGCCGGAGCAGTCGTACCCGCCCGGCCCGTCGGCACCCCACACGTACGGCTTGCCCAGCTGCTTGTACGCGAAAGACACGGCGACGCCGGCCTTGCCCTTGTACTTGGGGATGGAACCGGTGTAGGTGGACGACTTCTCGTCGACCAGGCCCGCCTGACGGCGCAGTTCCTTGAGCTTGGCCAGGTCGCGTTCGATGCCCTTGCGCTGGGTCTCGACCGCCGTGAACCGGGTGGTCTGCTCCGTCAGCCGCGCGTCCAGCGCCGCCTTGACCTCGAACCGGTCGCCGGCCGCCCGGTGCGCTTCGTCGATCTGCGCCCGCTGGCTCGTCGCGAGCTGGTCCAGGGCACTCAGCCGGGCCAGCAGCTTGCCGTCGCCCGACGAGTCCAGCAGCGCGTTCAGGCCGCTGAACGACCCGGTGCGGTACGCGGTCGCCGCGATCCGGGCCACGTTGCCCTTCGCCTGGTCGGCCTTGACCTCCAGCGGGCCGAGTTCGCGCTCCAGCGCGGCGGCCTCGGCGCGGGTCTCCTTGAGCTGGGTGTTGAGCTTGTTGTACTGCTCGACGACCTTCTCCAGCTGGTCGGACTTCTCCGTGATCTGCTTGCGCAGCTCGGCGGCGCTGGGCGCAGCGTGCGCGGGGGAGCCGAATCCGAGCAGTGCGATGGTCAGTGCTCCGGCGGGGGCGAGCAGGCGCGCGGCAGCGCGCCAGCCCCTGCCATGGGGTGATGACAAGGTATGGGTGGCCCTTCTCCGCAGCCGCCTACCGAGTTAGCTGACGGGTTCGGGCGAAGGGCGCCCTACCGCGGTCACTGTCGGTGACCACTGATTCACCCCGATAACCTGGGTCCCCGGTTCGCGCGCACCCGCAGGGGATTGATCTTCGCGAGCGTGCGGCGATTCGGCGGCGCTGGTCCGGTGCCGCCCGGGGGTGGGCGGCGGACAACCGGCCAGTGTCAGTCACGGTAGTCCCGGAATCGGCGAAGCCCAAGGGCGAGATAGGCGATGTGCCCGACCTGATCCAGGTATGTAGAAAAAGTTCCGTCACATTAGGTGATGCCTGAACGCACATTAGGTTCAGGGAACGTGCCAACTTGCCACCTGGCTGATTGAGAGGCTTCACAACGACGGCTGTCTCGGTCACACTGAGGTCACGAGGCAGCCGGGAAGTCCACCGACGGACGGCTCGCGCGGCGGCTCGAAGAAACGAAAAAGACCGACACCCGGCGGCCACCGGATGTCGGTCCACAAGCTCCACCACATGCCAGGCGTCGCCACCTCTGCGGGCACCACCACCAGCCGGGCCCGCGTGTCGAGCAGTTGGGAGACTTCCATGGAGCCTACACGGGCACTGGAACGGCCACCAGAACAAGCCATCGTGACCATCCGCCCGGGGCTGCACATCTCGGCGACATGTTTCCAGGTGGGAGCACGTCACTTCACCCTCGGCGCCATCGAGAACGTCCACACCCGACAGGCCGGACACGACCCGCTGACGCGTCGCGTCGGCGCGATGGCCGTGGGCGGCATGGTCCTGCTCGGGGCGTTCGCACCGCTGCTGCAGCCGACCGGCATCGTCGCCGCCGTCGCCGTGCTCAGCGGACTGGCCGTGGCCACGCTGATCAGCGCGCGGCGGCGGCCGCGGCGGCTGGAGCTGTGGGCCGACTACCACGGTCACCCCACCCAGCTGTTCGTCAGCGACGACTGGTGGCTGTTCCACGCCGTGGAGCGCTACCTGCGGCGCAGCCTCGTCGAGAAGCGGCTGGGCCACCTGAACCTCCCGCGGCCCCGGCAGCCCCGGGGGGTGCCGCACCCCTCGAACATGCACCCCTCGCGGCTGGTTCCCGGTGGGAGCCGGTCCGGCTGGGAGCGCGCGGCCTGACCACCCCCGCCTCAAAAACAGGGCGTTGCCGCAGCTTGCGGCAACGCCCTCGCTGTGCGGCGGGACTTCACTCGGTCCTGATGATCGTGAACGCCTCGGCCAGCCGGCCGGGCAGGCCGAGCGCCTCCGCCAGGCCGCCCAGCCGCTCGCGCAGCATCACGTCGAGTTCGTGCAGGTGGGCCGTTTGCGAGACGTGCGCCCGCAGGGCGGCGAGCTTGCGGTCGAAGGTGTCGGTGACGTCGACCGCATGGTCGGGGTCGGGCCCGCCCGAGTACCAGATCTCGCGGACCGTCCAGGCGGCCAGACCCGCCGCGCCCAGGTCGGGGTGCGCGAACGGGTTGCGGGCATCGGGGTAGACCGCGCAGGTCAACGCCTCGCCCACGGCCAGGTGGTCGGGGTGGCTCGGCCCGGCGACGCGGTCCCAGCGGCGCAGCGGGGAGCTGGTCAGGATGCGGTCGGGCCGGGCCCGCCGGATCGCCGCCACGAGGTCCTTGCGCAGGGCCAGGCTCGGCGTGACCGAGCCGTCGGAATACCCCTCCAGGAAGTCCACCTGCTTGACCCCGACGGCGGCCGCGGCGGCCCGCTGCTCGGCCTCTCGCAGGCCCGGCATCTCGTCGCGCGGGGTCTCGTCGAAGCCGCCCGCGTCACCCCTGGTGACCAGCAGATACGACACCTCCAGGCCCTCGTCCACCCAGCGGGCCACCGTGCCGGCCGAGCCGAAGTCGACGTCGTCGGGATGTGCGAACACGCACAGCACCCGCTGCACGTCGTCGCAGGGCGCTGCGGAGGGAGGAAAGCTCATGCCGCGGAGCATATGCCGCACGCTGCGACAAGCCACTGCGTGGTGATCAGCGGAGCTCCCCGGCGACTTTGGCGATGAAGGCCAGCGAGTCGGCCTCGCTCAGCGCCGTGCCGGTGAGCATCGTGAAGGTGTCCCGGTACGGCGCGGCGACCTCGCCGCGGTCGAGGAACTGGCCCCGGTCGGGGTCGCCCGCGAGGGCGCTGTTCAGCTCCAGGTAGACGACGTCCTCGCCGAACGGGAAGGACAGCAGCACGAACGTCGACTCCATGGTGTGGATGCCGCTGGACAGCGGCAGCACCCGCAGGTGGATGTGCGGTGCCGCGCCCAGGGCGACCAGGTGCAGCAGCTGGTCGCGCTGCACGCCGACGCCGCCGTTGATGCGGCGCAGCACGGCCTCGTCGAGCACCGCGTGGATCTGCGGCGGGTCCTTGCGCTGGAGCACGTTCTCCTGCCGGCGCAGCCGGATGTCGAGGTAGGTCTCGTGGTTGCGGCTGTCCTGCTCGGGCATGCGCAGCCCGGCGATGACCGCGCGGGCGTACGCCTCGGTCTGCAGCAGCCCCGGCACCACCAGCGACTGGTACATCGACAGCGCCGACGCGCCGTCCTCCAGCCCGATGTAGGTGGCGAAGCGGCCGGACATGACCTCGCTGCCGTACTGCGTCCACCAGGAGCGCTGGCGCGAGGCGCGAACCAGGCTCTCCATCTCGGACATCTCCGAGGCGTCGTCGATGCCGTAGAGCTGCATCAGCGCCCGCACGTCGGTGACGGTCATCCGGACGGTGCCGTTCTCGATCCTGATCACCTTGGAGAGTGACCAATCAAGCTCGGAGGCGACCTGTTCCTGGGTGTAGTCGGAACTCTCCCGGGCGGAGCGGAGCGCGTGTCGAAGCCTGAGACGGGCGACCGCCGGGCTCTGCGCGCTCACGTGGATCTCCGCCTTCCGTTCCCGCCACGGACTGAGCCGCTGGCGAAACGCCGTATGGCTACTTGCGACCAATCTTTCGGACGAGTTTACTGGGGGCGCAGCCCTGCGCGCCAACGACCGGCATGCCAGTAACCGCGCGGGCGTATCTCTTACCCATCGTGACCTGGAGTGAACCTATGACGTCTGTGCTGGGCGCAGCATGGCGCAAGAGCGGCCGCTGCGAATCGGCCCACTGCGTGGAGGTCGCCGACCTCGGCACCACCGGAGTGGGTCTTCGAGACTCGGTGAGCCCGGCGCAGCATCTGGTCGTGTCGACGGAGGCGTTCCGAGCTTTCGTGGCCGGCGTGAAAACCGGAGAGTTCGACCTGCGCTGACCCCGTACGGATGAACGGGCTCCGGCCGGCACGCGACGACGACGTGCCGGCCTTTTGTCTGCCCGAGCCGCAGACGTGAATGTGCGTGCGGGAGTGCCGGTCGTTCACGACTCATGGCATGTTCGTGAATTCGCGGATATGCCACAGTGATGAACGGGAACCGGAACTAGGCGTAAGGCGGTAGGCCATGTCCGAGAACCAACGCGACCGTCACTGGCGGCGGTCTTCCCGGTGCGAGTCCGGGCACTGTGTGGAAGTGTCCTTCGACGGTGAACTGGTCCTCGTGCGCAACTCGCGCGAGCCGAACGGCCCGTGGCTGACCTTCGACGCCGACGAGTGGCGGGCCTTCACGGCCGGGCTCGTGGCCGGAGAGCTGCGCGGCTGAGCAGCATCAATGCATGGCGTTGCCGACGATGGTCCACAGTCGCAGCGACGCCTCCCGGGCGCTGGGCCGCGCCTGCGAGTTCTTGTCCATGCAGGCGCGGCACAGGTCGGACACGGCCTGCGGCAGGCCGGGCACGGCCAGCACCGGAGTCGGCGCCAGCCAGCGCAGCGCTGCCGGGCTCTGCGGGCTGCGGTTGCCGCCTGCGTACGGCGATTTGCCGGTGAGCGCCTGGTAGAGCAGCGCGCCCAGGGCGTACACGTCGTCGGAGGGGCTGGCGAACTCCGGGGTGGCCTTGCTGCCGATGAGCTCGGCCAGTCCGAAGTCGACCACCTTCGGCCCGGTGGTGGTGATCATGACGTTGCCGGGGGTCAGGTCACGGTGCACGACGCCGCGGCGGTGGGCCACCGCGAGCACGTCGGCGGCGGTGGCGGCGACCCGCACCGCGCCGGCCCAGGGCAGCGGCCCGTCCAGCAGCACGCTGTTCAGCGCCTCGCCCTTCAGCAGCTCCAGGGCCAGGTAACCGATGTCGCGGCCGTCCGGCCCGGTCTCCACGCCCACGTCGAGCACCTTGGGCACGTGCGGATGGCGCAGCCGGTCGGTCATCGCGGCCTCGTGCCGGATCAGGCCGGAGTAGCGGTCGTCGACCACCTTCACCGCGAGCCGGCGGCCCGCCGTCGCATCGACGGCCTGGTACACAGTGGATACTCCGCCGCGCGCCAGAGGCCTGGTCAGCACGTATCGCCCTGCCAGCGCCGTACCGATCGGGACCTCCACGGGCGGGATTCTTCCGCAATCAACGACACAAAGCCATTGGACGTACTTGAAATCTTCGCTAAATGATTATCTGCCGACGCAGCTTCCCCACAGGCCGCGCCGCTCGGTCCGAGCCTGCTCGACGGCGTCGTGCAGGTCTTGCTGAAACGCCAGGTTGGGCCGGATCGCGAGCTCGCGTACCGCCCCGCGGGCGGCCAGCTCCCCGTTGACGAAACGGCCGTCGGTGGTCCACGCGTAGACCAGACGGCGGCCGTACGGGTCGAGGCGCTGCTCGTCGGGCAGCAGCCACAGCCGGGAGCCGTTCGGGGCGAGTCGCCGCAGCTCGGCGCGGGCGGTGTCGGCCCAGCACTGGGGGCTGCCGTCGGCGCCGTGCAGTTCGGGGGCGTCGATGCCGAGCAGCCGCACCTGGACCGGTTCGGTGACGTCGATCACCGGACCCGGCTGATCGGCCGTGACCTGCAGCGAGTCGCCGTCCAGCGGGAAGTCCACGCGCACCGGCTGCGCTCCGGCGGGCGGGCCGGTGGGGCGGGCCGACGGGCTGGGCGAGGCCGTCGCGGCTGACGGCGGTGTGCCGGGGCGGCCGTAGGCGTACCAGAGCCAGCCGCCCGCGGCGAGCACGAGCACGACCAGCCAGAACAACGTCGCGCGGTACTCGCGCTTACGCCCGGTTTGTCGCGTTCGCGCCATTGCTCCATCGTCGCACCCGGGTTCTGTCACGCGTCTTGGCGCCGCCTCGCTCGTGGGCGTGGGCGAACCGAGGGGCGACTATCGACGTTGGCCTATTACGTCGACTTTCCGGGCCTCGGAATCGACGTGATAGGCCAACGTCGATGGCGGGCGCTCGCTGGACGTGGCGGTGCACCCACGTGCGTCGGCGGGTGGTGACTTAGGTCGCGCGCTGTTTGGTTGTGCACAACCTAAATAGTCGTTAGGTTCGGGGCATGACTCCTCTTTACACGGCCGTCGCGACGGCCACCGGTGACGGACGTGACGGCAAGGTGCGCAGCTCGGACGGGCTGCTGGAGACGGCCGTGGCGACGCCCGCCGAGCTCGGCGGGGCCGGCGGGGCGACCAACCCGGAGCAGCTGTTCGCGGCCGGATACGCGGCTTGCTTCCACTCCGCGCTGCGGCTGGTCGCCCGGCGGGCCAAGGCCGACGTCGACGGCTCCGAGGTGACCGCACACGTCGGGCTGGGCCGGGACGGCGCCGGGTTCGGCCTGTCCGTCACCCTGGAGATCGCGCTGCCGGGTGTGCCCGCCGACGCGGCGCGGCAGCTCGTGGACACCGCGCACCAGGTCTGCCCGTACTCGAACGCCACCCGTGGCAACATCGACGTCCAGCTCGTGCTTCGCTGAGACCATGACCCGCGCCGACCGCCCCGACCCCGGTGACCTGGACCTGCAGAAGCAGGTCTGCTTCGCGCTGTACGCCGCCAGCCGCGCGCTGACCGCGGTCTACCGCCCGGTGCTGGAACGGCTCGGCCTGACCTACCCGCAGTACCTGGTGATGCTGGTGCTCTGGGAGCGGGGGCAGACGTCGGTCAAGGCGCTGGGGGAGTCCCTCCAGCTTGACTCGGGCACGCTGTCCCCGCTGCTCAAGCGGCTGGAGGCGGCCGGTCTGGTGGACCGGGCCCGCGATCCGCGCGACGAGCGCTCCGTCGTGGTCAGCCTCACCGCCTCCGGCGACCGCTTGCGTGAGCAGGCCACCGGCATCCCGCGGGCCATCGCCGAGGCGACCGGCGTGCCCGCTTCCGAACTCGCCTACCTGCGTGACACGCTGCGCAAGATCACTGAGGCGGCCACGGCCGCCCCGGACAAGGAGACGACGTGACCGTCGGACGTGAGATCCACCTGGCTTCGCGCCCCGTGGCGATGCCCACCCCGGACAACTTCCGCCTGGTGGAGGTGGAGGTGCCGGAACCCGCCGAGGGCCAGGTCAAGGTGCGCAACCTGGTGATGTCGGTGGACCCGTACATGCGCGGGCGGATGAACGACGTGAAGTCGTACGTGCCGCCGTTCGCGCTGGACGCGGTGCTCGACGGCGGGGCCGTCGGCGAGGTCGTCGAGTCGCGCTCACCCGACCTGAAGCCCGGTGACCTGGTGCTGCACGGCTACGGCTGGCGCGAGTGGGCCGTCGACGACGCGCGCCGCTTCCGCAAGCTCGACCCTGTCGCCCCGCCCAGCGCGTTCCTCGGCGTGCTCGGCATGCCCGGGCTCACCGCGTACGTCGGACTGCTCGACATCGCCGCGATGAAGCCCGGTGACACCGTGTTCGTGTCGGGCGCGGCCGGCGCGGTCGGCAGCCTGGTGGGCCAGCTCGCCCGGCTCAAGGGCGCCGCGCGGGTGATCGGCAGCGCCGGCAGCGCGGCGAAGGTCGCCCACCTCACCGGCGACCTCGGCTTCGACGCGGCGTTCAACTACCGCGACGGCGACGTGTCCCAGCTGCTCAAGCAGGCCGCGCCGGACGGGATCGACGTCTACTTCGACAACGTCGGCGGCGACCACCTCACCGCGGCCATCGCGCGGGCCAAGGTGTTCGCGCGGTTCGCGCTGTGCGGCGCGATCTCGGCGTACAACGAGCCGGTGCCGGGGCCGGACAACATGACCCTGATGATCGGCAAGCGGCTCACCATGCGCGGCTTCATCGTCAGCGACCACAACGACCGCATGCCGGACCTGATCCGCGAGGTCGGCGCCTGGTACGCGGCCGGCGAGATCAAGGCCGAGGAGACCGTGGTCGAGGGGCTGGAGAACGCGCCGGAGGCGTTCACGGGCCTGCTGCGCGGGGCGAACACCGGCAAGATGGTGGTGAAACTCTAGCTGTACGGCGGGTCGTCACGGGGCATCGCACAGCGTGACAGGTCACCTAGGATGCCCCGGTGACGATCATCCCGGCCGCCGCGGTCCCCTCGTTCGACCGCGCCGCGCCCTTCCCCGAGGTGCAGGCCGTTCAGGCCTTTTGCCGCCAGGGCGACTGGGACTCGGTGGCCCGCCACTTCGCGCAGCTGCCGACGGCCGATGCCGTCTACTTCAACGCGCGGGCCGTCGCCGAGGTGCCCGGCGTGACGACCTTCGTCGGCGAGGTGTCGCAGGCGCAGCCCAGCGCGATCCTGCCGAAGCTGCTGCTCGGGGCGCGGGCCATCGAGCTGGCCTGGGAGGCGCGCACCGGGGCCCAGGCGCAGTACGTCAGCCAGGAGCAGTTCGCCGAGATGCACGAATTCCTGCGCTTCGGTGAGGAGAGGCTGCTGGAGGTCACCGCCCGGGAGCCCGGCAACGGCGCGGCATGGGCCATGCGCATCGTCAACGCGCGCGGCCTGGAGCTGGGCCAGGCCGAGGCGCGCCGGCGGTACGACCGGCTGGCCATGCACCACCCCCACGTGTTCTTCGCACAGACGCAGCTGCTGCAGCAGCTCTGCCCCAAGTGGGGCGGCTCCTGGGAGGCGGCTTTCGGGTTCGCCCGGCAGTGCGCCGCCGCCGCTCCCGAGGGCAGTGTGAACGCGCTGCTCATCCCCGAGGTCCACATGGAGTACTGGGCCACGCTGCGCGGCGCCGACCGCGACGGTTACCTGCGCCGGCCCGAGGTGCTGCGGGAGGTCGCCGAGGCGGCGCTGCGCTCGGTGCTGCACCCGTCGTTCCGGCCGGTGTACGGCTGGGTCAGCGCGCACAGCCACTTCGCCTGGGTGTTCAGCCTCGCCGGGGACCACCGGCGGGCCGCCGTGCACTTCCGCGCCCTGGGCGGGTTCGCGAGCGAGTTCCCCTGGACCTACCTCGGCGACGCTGGGCAGCAGTTCGCCAAGCACCGCGACCTCGCGTTGAAGGAGGGCTGACCGGTGGTCGAGGCGATCGAGGTCGACGGGGTCCCCACACTGTTCGCGCCGTCCGCGGGGCGGACCGCGGCCGGGCTGATCTTCCGGGTGGGCCAGGCCGACGAGACGCTGCCGCTGCACGGCATCACGCACCTGGTCGAGCATCTGGCGCTGCACGACAGCGGGCTGTCCGACTACCACTACAACGGCGAGACGGCGTCCGTGTACACCCACTTCCACCTGCGCGGCAGTGAGTCCGATGTGGTGGGTTACCTGGGCAAGGTGTGCGACGGCCTCGCCGACCTGCCGATGCACCGGCTGGAGACCGAGAAGGAGATCCTGCGCACCGAGAGCCGCACCCGCGGCGGCACCTCCGCACTGCCGCTGTGGCGATACGGCGCGCAGGGTTACGGCCTGCCCAGCTACCCGGAGTGGGGACTGGCCCGGCTGCGCCCGGAGGATCTGCGCTGGTGGGTGGAGAACTACTTCACCCGGGAGAACGCCGTGCTGTGGATCGCGGGCGAGCGGGTCCCGGCCGGGCTGCGCCTGCGGCTGCGGCCGGGGGCGCGCCGCCCGGTGCCCCAGCCGACCTCGGCCCTGCCGCAGACCCCCGCCTGGTACACCGGTGACGACACCAGTGTCGTGTTCAGCGCGGTGGTCCGCCGCAGCACCGCGGCCAGCGTCTACTCCGGAGTGCTGGAGCGGGAGCTGTTCCGCGACCTGCGCCAGGAGGGCGGCTACTCCTACACCGCGTCCACGTCGTACGACCCCCGCGGCGACGGCTACGCGACGATCACCGCGTACGCGGACGCGCTGCCCGAGAAGCAAGGAGCGGTGCTGGGCGGGTTCGTCGACGTGCTGGCCCGGCTGCGTTACGGGACCATCGACCCGGCGAGCGTCACCGCCGTACGCAACAAGTCCCTGGAGAACCTGAACCACCCGGAGATCGAGGCAGCCCGCCTGCCCGGACACGCGCTCAACCTGCTGACCGGCCAGCGCAACCTGACCGTGGACGAGCTGCGCGCCGAACTGGCGGTGGTCACCGCCGAGCAGGTGTACGCCGTCGCGGTCGAGGCCGCCGACACCACGCTGCTGCAGACGCCGCACCGCACCACGGCCGACTGGGCCGGGTTCGCCGCCGCGCCGACCTCGTCGGAGTGCGAGGCCGACGGCCGCCGCTACGCCCACCGCGAGGACGGCGAGGTGGCGCTGGTGATCGGGCCGGAGGCGGTGAGCATCGTGCGCGAGCACTCCTGCTCCACGGTCCACTACGCCGACTGCGCGGCCATGATGAGCTGGCCGGACGGCGCGCGCCGGCTCATCGGCAACGACGGCATCGTGCTGCACCTGGAACCCGGCATGTGGGCCATGCCGTACCAGGAGATCGGCGCGCTCGACGCAGGGGTCGGCCCGGCCCGGCACCTCCCGCAACCCGCGCGCGACCCGGCCTCGATCCCGCGGCCCGCCGCCGCACCCGCTGTCGCCCCGCCCGCCCCCGACGGCGGGAACGTCGGCGAGATCATCGCGATGGTGCTGCTCGGGCTCGTGGCCCTCGGTCTCGGCCTGGTCACCCTGCCGCTGACGATCGTCGCGATCGTCTCCGGCGGCGCCGATTCGATCGACTGGGCGTTCCTCGGCTGCCTGGCCGTCCTCACCGGCCTGTTCGCGACACCCGTCGTGATGCTGCTGCGCCGCCGGAGGCGGCGGCGATGACGAAGGGCGCCGTCCGGGATCCCGGACAGCGCCCCTCGTGCGGACCGGTCAGCCCTTGAGCTTGCCCGTGCGGGCCGGCTCGAAGCTGGCGATGCAGGTGATCGCGCGGTCGCCGCGCGCCCAGCTCTCGGCGGTCGGGTAGAGGAAGTACGTGTCCACGTCCGGGTCGTCCACGGCGTCGGGGGCGTACGACTTGAGCAGGTCCGCGCAGCGCGGGTCGGCCTTCTTCTCGATCGCGTCGACACCCGGGAACGTGGCGTCGGTCAGTTTGAACTCGGCGTAGACCTCACCGTCGTGCGGCTGGCTGCACGGCACGACCGGCAGCTCCTCGATCTCCTCCTCGGTGCTCAGGTCGTTGAGGCAGTCGCCGATGCGCAGCGAGTACACGGAGGTGTCGTCGCCCGTGCCGCTGGTGCCGGTCGTGCTGTCGTCGTTGGCGGCGATGATCGCGACGCCGATCACGCCGCAGATGACCAGCGACCAGAGCGTGCTCAGGACCAGGCCGGCCACGGCCATGCCCTTGCCGCCCTGGTTGCGCTTCTTGATCTGCGACAGCGCGACGAAGCCGAAGATGAAGCCGAGCAGGACGCCGCCCATCACGCCGAAGATCAGCGAGGCGATGGCGAAGCCGTTGGTGCCCGACTTCGGCGGCGGCAGCTGCTGGTAGGGCACGCCGTAGCCGCCGGGAGGCGTCTGCTGCGGGGGAGCGCTGTAGGGCTGGCTCGCGGCGTACTGCGAGCCGGTGCCGTACTGCTGTCCGGTGCCGTACTGGGGGGCGGCGCCGTAGGGCGCGTAGGGGTCCGCGGGCGGACCGGACTGCGGCGCGGCCGGCGGCGGCGCCGGCACCTGCGGGTATGGCGGCTGTCCGTATGGCGGCGGAGTCGGTTCAGGTGAGGGGTAGTTCACCGAGGGAAGCTATCACTGACGGGCGACACCGTGTGGACAGGTTTTCGCAGACCACAGGGCACCTGAGTGCCCGCTGCGGGGTGGAGCGGAGATGGTGCGCCCGGCAGGACTCGAACCTGCGACCTGAGGATTAGAAGGCCCCTGCTCTATCCAGCTGAGCTACGAGCGCGCGATTGAAGGCTACCGCGAGCGACGACCGGCGTGATCGGCTACCCGGCGGAAGTTGACCACGATCCTAGGGCAGCGACACGCCCGCCGAACAGCGACTTGTATTCATGCTCGAACTGATGCGCCGATCAGCCCAGCTGGGTCCGGAGCCACTGGCCGGACTCGGCGAAGAAGCGGTCGCGAGCGGGCTGTCGGGACAGGGACAGGTCGTGCTTGCCGCCCTCGATGCGCGCCAGCGTGACATCGCGGCCCAGCGCGGGCGCCCACCGCACGATGTGGTCCACGTTGAGCACCGCGTCGGCTTCGTGCGCCTGCTCCGACCACGTGCGCTGCCGGTACGAGGCCGTGGAGCAGCCGACGAACACCGGCACCCGCAGGTCGAGCCCGGCGTGCAGGCGGCGCTGGCCGCTGCGGATCGCCTTGAGCCAGGCCACCCGGACCGGGAAGCCGTTGACGGGTTTCCAGTCGACCCGGTAGTCCCACTCGCCGTCGTGGTCGCGGTGCAGGCTGCGGCCGTACAGGCCGGGCAGCTTCAACGGCACCACCCGGTACGGCGCGCGCTGCGCCAGCGAGCCGACCGCCGACACCGCCGGGCGGCGCAGCAGCCAGGGCGCGTTGAAGTCGAAGAACGGACTGTTCAGCAGCAGCCCGTCGACGAGCCCCGCGTCGGCGCGGGCGTGCGCCCACAGCGAGGAGATCAGCCCGCCGGTGGAGTGCGCGGCGACCACCAGCGTGTCGTGGCCGTCCTCCGCACGGATGATCCGTGCCGCCTCGTCCAGCTCGGGGAAGTACTCGTCCATGCTGCGGGTGAAGTTCGGCGTCTGGTGCGCCAGCAGGCTGCGGCCGTACTTGCGCAGGTCGAGGGCGTAGAAGTCGTAGCCGCGTGCGACGAAGAAGTCGGCGACGTGGGTCTGGAAGAAGTAGTCGGTGAAGCCGTGCAGGTGCAGCACCGCGCGGCGGCTGGTCCCGGGGGCGCGGCGGCTGACCAGCGTGGCGACGACCCTGCCCTGGTCGTCGTCGGGCAGTTCGATGACCCGTTGCCGGTAGGGCTCGCCCAGGATGTCCGTCTGCACGCGCCTATGTTACCGCGAAGTAGGGGTCGCCCTAACAGATCAACTTCATGATCAGGCGGTTATCCCCAAGCGGCCCGCCGTCCACAGCGCACGACGGCGGTCGATGGCCCGGACCGCCGGTCCTGGCGCACCCTCGGTGGCATCGGATGCCGAGAGGAGAAAAGCAGTGTTCGACACGAACGTCACGATCGTCGGCAATGTTCTCACCGCGCCGGAGTGGCGGCGCACCAGCCAGTCCGGGCAGCTCGTGGCCAACTTCAAGGTGGCCTCCACGGCCCGCCGGCTGGACCGGGCCAACAACCGCTGGGTCGACGGGAACAGCCTGCGGGTGCGCGTCAACTGCTGGCGCCGGCTCGCCGAGGGCGTCGCCAGCTCGGTCATGGTCGGCGACCCCGTCGTGGTCGTCGGCCGGCTCTACACCCGGGACTGGATCGACGAGGACGGCCAGCGCCGCGTGATGTACGAGCTGGAGGCGGCGGCGGTCGGCCACGACCTGTCCCGGGGCCGGGGCAAGTTCGCCCGGACCAAGCCGAGCACCGCGACCAGCGCGCTCGACGACGGCACGGGCGAGGACCGGGTGGGCGGCGAGCAGACCGAGGCCGCGCCGGACATGCGGATCGGCCCGGACCCGAACGACCCGCTGTTCGCCGATGGCGACGACGCGTCCTTCGGCGGGGCGTTCGACCTCGACGCGATCTCCTCGCTGCGCGGCGGCGGCCTGCAGGCCGAGCTCGTCACCGGCGAGCAGGACGCCGAAGAGGAGGACGACCTCGACGATGACGAGGCGGCGGCCCGCTCGCGCGTGCCCGTCGCGGCGTAGACCCGGGGGAGGGGAGGGGCGACCGGCGGGCATGCGAGGGGGAGGCCGGTCGCCCCGCTCCGGAGGGAGGACCACCGCGTTCCCCTAGGCTGGGAGCATGAGCGGGATCTTGATCGCCGGCACGACCTCCGACGCCGGTAAGAGCGTGCTGACCGCCGGAGTGTGCCGCTGGCTGCACCGTCGCGGTGTGCGGGTCGCCCCGTTCAAGGCGCAGAACATGTCGAACAACTCGGCGGTGGTCGTCGACGCGTCGGGCCGCGGCGGCGAGATCGGGCGGGCGCAGGCGCTGCAGGCCGTCGCCAGCGGGCTGGAGCCGCAGGTGCGGTTCAACCCGGTGCTGCTCAAGCCCGGCAGCGATCACACCAGCCAGGTCGTGCTGCTGGGGCAGGCGGTGGACACCATCGACGCGGCGAACTTCCGGCGGCTGAAGTCGGCCATGTCCGGAGCCGCGTTCGCCGCCTACGACGAATTGCGCGCCGAGTACGACGTGGTGGTCTGCGAGGGCGCGGGCAGCCCGGCGGAGATCAACCTACGGGACCACGATTACGTGAACATGGGGCTGGCCCGGCACGGGCGCATGCCGACGATCGTGGTCGGCGACATCGACCGCGGCGGCGTGTTCGCGGCCATGTTCGGCACCGTCGCCCTGCTCGACGCCGAGGACCAGGCGCTGATCGCCGGATTCGTGGTCAACAAGTTCCGGGGCTCGCGAAGCCTGCTGCAGCCCGGCGTGGACATGATCGAGGCGGCCACCGGCCGGACCGTGTACGGCGTGCTGCCGTTCGATGTGGACCTGTGGCTCGACGCCGAGGACGCGCTCGCGTACGGGCGGGTGCTCGGCAGGCCCGGCCCGGCCCGGGGGCAGGAGTGGCTGCGGGTCGCCGTGGTGCGGCTGCCGCACATCTCCAACGCCACCGACGCCGAAGCCCTGGCCTGCGAACCCGGAGTGAGCGTCCGGCTGACCGTCGAACCGGGCGAGATCGCCGACGCCGACCTGGTCGTGCTGCCCGGCACCAAGGCGACCGTGGACGACCTGCGCTGGCTGCGCGAGACCGGCCTGGACCGGGCGGTGCTCGCGCACGCCCGCGCCGGGCGGCCGCTGCTGGGCATCTGCGGCGGCTTCCAGATGCTGTCCGAGCAGATCGCCGACGAGGTGGAGAGCCGCCGGGGCGAGGTGGCCGGGCTCGGGCTGCTGCCGGTGCGCATCGTGTTCGCGCCCGACAAGACGCTGTCCCGGCCGGCCGGGCAGGCGCTCGGCGCGGACGTGCGCGGCTACGAGATCCATCACGGGCGGGTGGCGTACCGCGATCCGGCGCTGGCGTCGCTGATCACCCTGTCCGACGGCGAGACCGAGGGGGTGGCCGCGGACAACGTGTTCGGCACGCACTGGCACGGCGCGTTCGAGTCCGACGAGTTCCGCCGCCGCTTCCTCACCCTGGCCGCGGGCCTGGCCGGGCGGCACGGGTTCGAGGTCGCGCCGGGCACGAGCTTCGCCGCGATGCGCGAGGCCACCGTCGACCGCCTCGGCGACCTGGTCGAGGAGCACCTGGACACCGAGGCCCTCTGGCAGCTCATCGAGAAGGGAGCGCCGGTGGGCCTGCCGTTCCTCCCGCCCGGCGCACCCTCCCTCGCGTGACCCGCCCGCCCCTCGCTCCGCCCCGCCCGGGTCCCGCCTTGCACTTTCGGGGAAACTGCATGAATTCCGGTGCCGATACCTGCAGTTTCCACGAATCTGTCGAGTGGCCGAGCCGGACAGTGAGCCGGGGAGGAGGGGTGTGGTGACCAGTGAAGAGGTGGCGCGGGTGTTGGCGGCGGAGCCGCGGCTCGGGCGTAGCCGGTTGGTGCTGGTAGACGGGCCGAGTGGGGCCGGGAAGACCTTTTATGCGGCGCGGCTGACGCAGGCGCTGGGCGAGCGGTCCGTCGCCGTGGTGCACACCGACGACCTGCTCGACGGCTGGGACGACCAGTTCACCTACTGGGCGCGGCTGGAGCGGCAGGTGCTCGCGCCGATCCGGCTCGGCGCGCCGGGCGGCTACCACCCGTACGACTGGCACCTGCGGCGCTTCGGCACCGAGTGGATCACCGTGTGGCCCGCCGAGATCGTGATCGTCGAGGGGGTCGGCAGCGCCCGCGCGGAGGGTCGGGCCTGGGCCAGCCTCACCGTGTACGTCGACGCCCCGGCCCGGGTGCGCCGGGCCCGCAGCGTGCTGCGCGACGGTCCGGCGATGCAGCCGGTGCTGCGCGCGTGGCGGCGGCGGGAGGCGATCCACTTCGCCGCCGACGGCACCGCGGCGCTCGCCGACGTGCGGATTGACGGCGCGGGCTGACCGGCGGCACCGGCCCCGCCCGCCCGCGGCCGCGCGGGCCCGGAGCTGCGGTGGGCGCGCGTCGGCCACGACGCAACAGGCCGATCGCCGTGCAGGTCGTCCCAGGGCCGTGACAGGATCATCCTCATGACGACCCTCACTGTTGATGAGCTGCGCGCTGCGATCGAGCGCGAGCTCCCGGGGGTACGGGCCGACCTCGAGACGCTCGTACGCATCCCCGGCATCGCCTTCGACGGCTTCGACTTCGCCCCGCTGGAGCGTTCCGCCCAGGCGGTCGCCGAACTCATGCGCGGCGTAGGCCTCGACGTGCAGGTCAGCCGGATCGGCGACGGGCACCCCGCGGTCATCGGCCGCCGCCCCGCCCCGGCCGGAGCCCCGACCGTCCTGCTCTACGCCCACCACGACGTCCAGCCGGTCGGCGACCTGAGCAAGTGGGAGTCCGACCCGTTCGAGCCGACCGAGCGCGACGGCCGCCTCTACGGCCGCGGCGCCGCCGACGACAAGGCCGGCGTCATGGCGCACATCGCGGCGCTGCGCGCGTTCGGCTGCGGCACCGACGACGACCGGCTGCCGCTGGGCGTGGTCGTGTTCGTCGAGGGTGAGGAGGAGTTCGGCTCCGACTCGCTGCCCGCGCTGCTGGAGAAGCACAAGACCGAGCTCGCCGCCGACGTCATCGTGATCGCCGACTCCGGCAACTGGGACATCGGCATGCCCGCGCTGACCACCTCGCTGCGCGGCATCGTGAACAGCTTCGTCGACGTCCAGGTGCTGGGGTCGGCCGTGCACAGCGGCATGTACGGCGGCCCGGTCCCCGACGCGCTGACCGTGCTGTGCCGGATGCTCGCGACGCTGCACGATGAGAACGGCGACGTCGCGGTGCCCGGCCTGGTCAGCGGTGAGGCCGCGCCGCTGGACTACCCGGTGGACCGTTACCGCGCCGAGGCGGGCATCCTCGACGGGGTCGAGCTGATCGGCACCGGCCGCATCGTCGACCGGATGTGGACCAAGCCGGCGCTGGCGGTGCTCGGCATCGACGCCCCGCGTACGGCCGAGGCGCCCAACGCGCTGGTCCCCGCGGCCCGCGCCAAGCTGAGCCTGCGGCTGGCCCCCGGCGACGACCCGAAGTCGGCGTACCAGGCGCTGATGGCGCACCTGGAGAAGCACACGCCGTGGGGTGCGAAGGTCAGCTTCGAGTTCGAGCACGACGGCAACCCGTGCGTGATCGACGCGACCGGCAAGTACTTCGACGCTGCCCGCTCGGCGTTCGCGACGGCCTGGGACGGCACCGAGCCGGTCGAGATCGGCGTGGGCGGCTCGATTCCGTTCATCGCGACCTTCCAGGAGATGTTCCCGGGGGCGTCGATCCTGGTCACCGGCGTGGAGGACCCGCACGCGAAGGCGCATGGGCCGAACGAGAGCCTGCACCTGGGCGAGTTCGCGCGGGTCTGCCTCGCCGAGGCGCTGCTCCTGCACAACGTGGCCGAGGCCGCCAAGTCCTGACCCGCGTCCCGCCCGCGTCCCGCATCCACGCGGGCCGTGGGCGGCTCCACGCCGCGCGCCCCGTTTCCTATCGACGTGGGGCTAAAACAAAGAGTTGGGTCGCCACGGACTAGAGGTGTTATGCCAACCTCGACGAAGGGGGGCCCCCCGCCGGGCCCGGCAGGGCGGGGCGG
>NZ_JBEZEB010000003.1:0-73098 GCF_040648615.1 Catellatospora sp. NPDC049111
GCGTCCGGGTCGGGCAAGTCGACGCTGCTCAACATCTTGTCGGGGCTGGACGTGCCGACCGCGGGCATCGCCCGGGTGGGCGAGTACGACCTGCTGACGATGAAGGCGGGGCGCAGGTTGTCGTATCGGCGGCACATGGTCGGGTTCGTGTGGCAGCAGACCGGCCGTAACCTGCTGCCGTACCTGACGGCGCTGGAGAACGTGGTCACGCCGATGCGGTTGGCGGGCACGCGTTCGGGGCGCAAGGCGCGGCAGCGGGCGGTGGAGCTGCTGGAGATGGTCGGGGTCGGCTACTGCGCCGACCGGCGCCCGGACCAGATGTCCGGCGGTGAGCAGCAGCGGTGCGCGGTGGCTTTGGCGGTGGCCAACGACCCGGAGGTGCTGTTCGCCGACGAGCCGACCGGTGAGCTGGACGAGTCGACCGCCGCGGACGTGTTCGGCGCGCTGCAGACGATCAACGCCGAGCTGGGGGTGACCGTGGTCGTGGTGACCCACGACCCGAACGTGGCCACGCAGGTCCGCCGGACGGTGGCGATCCGTGACGGGCGGTTGGCCTCGGAGGTGCGGCGCAGCTCGCGGGCCACCGCCGACGGTGGCACGGAGCTGGTCAGTGAGGAGTACGCGGTGCTGGACCGGGCGGGGCGGATGCAGTTGCCGCAGTCGTTCGTGCAGGAACTGGAGCTCAAGGACCGGGTGAAGTTGAACCTGGAGTCCGACCATGTGGAGGTGCGCCGTGGCTGAGGAACTGGTCAGGGTCGAGAACGTCAGCCGTGACTTCGGCCGGGCGGGCAAGGTCGTGCACGCGGTGCGTGACGTGTCGTTCACCGCGGGGCGAGGTGAGCTGGTCGCGGTGCGGGGGCGGTCGGGTGCGGGCAAGACGACGCTGCTCAACATCATCGGCGGGCTGGACCGGCCGACGTCGGGCAAGGTGTTCATCGCCGGGCAGGAGATCACCTCGGCGGCCGAGGCGCAGCTGGTCGCTTTGCGCCGGGATGTGATCGGGTTCGTGTTCCAGTCGTTCGGTCTGGTGCCGATCCTGTCCGCGGCGGAGAACGTCGGGGTGCCGCTGCGGCTGGCGAAGGTGCGCCCGGCCGAGCGGGACCAGCGGGTGTCGGTGCTGCTGGAGCTGGTCGGGGTCGGCGGGCACGCCAACCAGCGCCCGTACGAGCTGTCCGGTGGCCAGCAGCAGCGCGTGGCGGTGGCCCGCGCGCTGGCCAACGACCCGCAGCTGCTCATCGCCGACGAGCCGACCGGCCAGCTCGACTCCGAGACCGGCCGCCAGATCATGGACCTGCTCCGCGCCCTGGTCCACGCCCGGGGCATGACCGCGCTCGTCGCCACGCACGACGCGGCGCTCATGGAGATGGCCGACCGCGTCGTCACGCTCCGCGACGGAGCGCTCGTCCCCTGAACCGAAATGACCAAAGCTCCGTCCCGCTGCGGGGGCAGCGTGGCGGAGCTTTGGCCATGGGGGGTATGTAGGAGGACGTCAGTCCTCCGGTTATGCAGCTCAGTCGCCCTGACGCTGGTGCGGGATCTGACCCTGGAGCAGAGCACGCACCTCCGACTCACGGTAGCGACGGTGGCCGCCCAGCGTGCGAATCGCGCTGAGCTTGCCCGCCTTGGCCCACCGGGTCACCGTCTTCGGGTCGACGCGGAACATCGATGCGACCTCTGCCGGGGTGAGCAGGGGTTCTGGTTCGTGCGTACGCGACGCCATGCGGTCTCCTCCACAAGTACCTATAGACGTAGGCCGGGGTCCCGCCGGCCAACGCGCTACCCATAGTCCGGCTAGTCCCCGATGTCCGACATGGGCCGAACGGGTGAAGGTCCGTGGATGGACGGATGATGAATGAACGACATGTCTGCTTTTAGCGGATGAAGACAGTAATTTCATATCTTTCAATCACTGCAAGTGACCTGAAAACTACTCACCGTCAGTTGCTGCGCTCCATCAACTGGATCGCCCGCCACCGCTGCACGAGCTGCTCATACGCCGCCGTGGCGGCGTCGCCGTCCTCGCGCTCCAGCCCGGCCAGCCCTGTGGCGACCAGTTCGACCGAGTCGTCGTCACGCAGCGCGTCCTCGGACAGCAGCCCGGTCAGGCCGCCATAGTCCAGCTCGACGACCGAGCCCGGGTGGAACGACTCCAGCCAGCGGGCGGTCTCCCGCAGCGAGTCGGTGATGGGCACGTCGCCCAGGGTCCGACGCAGCACCCGCAGCCCCTTGTGCGCCCGCTGCCGGGCCTTGCCGATCTCGGTCCGGTAGCGCAGCACCCGCCGGGACGGCTCCAGCACCAGGTCCCGCTCCGCGGGGGAGACCAGCACGAACCAGCGCAGTGGCACGCCCCAGGTGGCCACCTGCTCGTGCATGCGGTCCTCGGCGCGGGTCTGCTCGACCACGGTCTGCGCCAGGTCCACCAGCACCGGCGGCACGAACGCGTCGGCCAGCACCTGCGGCACCCCGTCGCGCGCCTGCAGCGCCGCCTCGGCCACCCGCACCCGCAGGTTCCACGGGCAGACCAGGGTCACGTCGGTCTGACCGGTCAGCCCCTGCATGACGTACGCCTCATCGGGCAGGTCGGGCAGCCGCGACCAGCCCGCGCCGAGCGCTTCGAGCACGGTCGCCCGCTGCCGGCCGGGCCCGTCGGACAGCCCGACGGCGCGCCCCTCGTCCACGTAGCGGCGCCAGAAACGCTCACGTTCGGGCGCGAACGCGGTGAGCGGCTCGTAGACCCTCAGGTACGCGGCGAACTGTGACGGCACCTCGCGATCCTCCCACGATTAGGCTGTCAGCGGGAGCGTCGCTACCGCGGCGTGCCCCAACCCCTCGGCGGAGGGTGGGGAGTCGCTTGGCGAGCTGCTGGAGGGCAGCTCGACGGGACGAGCCACTTTCCGTCAGACCGAGCAGGATGGGCCTCACAAGGGCCATCGTCGTCACCTTGGAGCCAGCAGTGGGCGTATTCACCGACGGCAGTCACGAACAGGTCGTGTTCTGCCAGGACCGGGCCAGCGGCCTGAAAGCGATCATCGGCATCTACTCGACCGCGCTGGGGCCCGCCCTGGGCGGCACGCGCTTCTACCCGTACGCCTCGGAGGAGGAGGCCCTGCACGACGTGCTGGACCTGTCCCGGGGCATGGCGTACAAGAACGCCCTCGCCGGGCTCGACCTGGGCGGCGGCAAGGCGGTCATCTGGGGCGACCCGGACCAGATCAAGTCCGAGCAGCTGCTGCGCGCGTACGGCCGCTTCGTGCAGTCCCTCGGCGGGCGCTACTACACCGCCTGTGACGTCGGCACCTACGTGCAGGACATGGACGTCGTGGCCCGCGAGACGAAGTACGTCACCGGCCGCAGCGTCGAGTACGGCGGTGCCGGCGACTCGTCGATCCTCACCGCCTGGGGCGTCTTCCAGGGCATGCGCGCCGCGGCCGAGCACCGCTGGGGCACCCCGTCGCTGAAGGGCAAGCGGGTCGGCGTGGCCGGCCTGGGCAAGGTCGGCAAGTACCTGGTCGCGCACCTGATCGAGGACGGCGCGGAGGTGGTGGCCACCGACGTGAGCCCGAAGGCGCTGGAGTGGGCCAAGGCGACCTACCCGCAGGTGGGCCTGGTCGCCGACGCGACCGCGCTGATCACCAGTGACATCGACGTCTACGCGCCCTGCGCCCTGGGCGGCGCGCTCAACGACGACACCGTGCCCGCGCTGCGGGCGCAGATCGTCGCCGGCGCGGCCAACAACCAGCTCGCCCACTCGGGCATCGAGAAGCTCCTGGTCGACCGCGGCATCCTGTACGCGCCCGACTACCTGGTCAACTCGGGCGGTGTGATCCAGGTCGCCGACGAGATCGACGGCTTCAACTTCGACCGGGCCAAGCTGCGCGCCACCAAGATCTACGACACCACCAAGCGGATCCTGGAACTGGCCGACACCGAGGGCATCTCGCCGGCCAGTGCCGCCGACCGCCTCGCCGAGCAGCGCATGGCCGAGGTCGGCCGCCTGCGCACCATCCGGATCTAGCGCCACGCCGAACCTGGATCATTCGAGTCGCCTGGCAATCGTGCGTATCTTGAGCAGTCTTTCGCCCGATTGCCAGGCGACCTTCGCGATCAAGAACGGGTTGTTGCGCTGGTGAGGGAGCTGGGCCGTTATCACTGGGGAGCGATATACTCCTTACCAGTAATAAAACGGACAGGTTCCGATGTGCCGCCAGACACCCGGTAACCCGAGATGCCGAAGTGGCCTCCTCCCATGTACCGTATGACCCACGAGAGATGTCTGACGTCATCGGGGCCCGCCTTCGGGTAGCCCCGTCATTCATGTGCGAGGGGGTCGGCCATGGGGCGCGGCCGAGCTAAGGCCAAGCAGACTAAGGTGGCCCGGGAGTTGAAGTACCACTCCCCGAACACCGACCTCGCCGCCTTGCAGCGCGAGCTTGCCGGTAGCGAGCTCAGCAGCGGCAGCGGCAGTGCTGTTGTCGAGGACCAGCGAGACGACGACGAGCCGGATCCGTACGACCCGTACGGGAACTATGCCGTCGACGACGACGATGACGACGACGGTAAGGACTGGACCCCCCGCCGCTGACTTCCTGAACGGCCTCCGCCTCAGCGCGGCCGGTTGTTCCAGTTGAAGAAGGTCGGGATGTTCTCGAAGTGGTTCCAGGCGCAGACGGCGCTGCTGTCTGCGCCTGGCACTTCCGAGCGGGCCAGTCTCGCCAGGCGCGCCTCCTCCAGCAGGGGAGCCAGCTCGCCGCGCGCGTCGCGGATCCGGTCATCAAGGGCGTCGGACATGGTCGAGCACTCCCTCCAGTAGGTTGATCTTGCTGTTGCGGCAGTGCTCGGTCTGCGTGCCGTCGAACCGCCCGTGCTCGAAGTACCTGTTGGCGGCGTGCCCGCCGCCGCAGAAGCCGAAGTACGCACAGGTGTTGCGGCATGCCTCCACCCCGGTGAGGAACTCCGGCACCCAGCTCGTCCGCCGCGGCTCGGCCAGCAGCGACGACAGCGGCGTACGCAGCACGTTGCCGCTGCTGAAGTCGCCGTGCACCGGGTCGTGGAAACCCGCCAGCTCCGGCGAGAGCAGCACCACCGCGCCGTCGTGGCCGACGGTCGGGATCGGGTCCAGCGCAGCCGGCAGCAGGTCGCCCGACGTGCCGTCCAGCACCGCGCCCAGGTAGCGCAGACTCCACTCCAGCTCGCGGACGTGGATCCGCGGGTCGGCCCGCCACGCCGCGACCAGTTCGGCCCAGAACGCCCGCACCGACTCCGGATCATGGGAGTTGGGACGCTCGTTGACCCCCTCGCGTTCCTCGATGTTGACGCCCAGCGTGTCGCAGCCCAGCTCCAGGAAGTACTCGTAGAGCCGGGCCGCCACGCCCGGCCGCGGGTCGCCCACCACGCACAGCGCGGCGAAGGACTGCCCGTGCCGGCGCAGCGTGGCGATCCCCCGCGCGATCCGGTCGTACGCGGGCCGCCCCGCACGCGACACCCGGCTCGTATTGAGCTCCTCCGGCCCGTCCACGCTCACGCTCACCCGCACCCCGCGCGCGGCGAAGAACTCGCACCAGGCGTCGTCCAGCAGCGTCGCGTTGGTCTGCACGTGCTGCTCCACAGCCGGGTCGAACGGGGCCATCAGCGCCCCCAGATGGTCCCTGCCGGCCGCCAGGGGCTCACCCCCGTGCCACACCACCGAGAAGCGGTCCAGGGCCGCCCAGGCGTTCGCGTCGGCCGCCACGGCACGCGCCACCTCGACCGGCATCCGACGGTCCTGGGCGCGCAGGGGCAGGTAGCAGTAGACGCAGTCCAGGTTGCACAGGGTCGTGGGCTGCATCACCACGTATGCCGGCACCCGGGACACCCCGCGCATGCCGTTGACGGTGGCCACCTGACCATTCCAGCAAACCGCGCCGACTCCTGTCTCCCCTCTCCCACCTCGTGCACCCCGACACGCCGCGGAAGGGGCTCCGCACACGCGGACGCCCCCCGGAGATTCCGGGGGGCGTCCGTCGTTCACGATGGCCGGTGCTCAGTCGTCGAGCCAGTCGAGCCGGCGGTTGTCGCGGTTGCTGCGGCGGTCGTCGTTGTAACCGCCGCCCTGCTGGCCGTAGCCGCCCCCCTGGGCGCCATAGGGGTCCTGCTGCTGGCCGTAGCCGCCGCCCTGCTGGGCGCCGTACGGGTCCTGCTGCTGACCGTAGCCGCCGCCCTGGGCGCCGTACGGATCCTGCTGGCCGTAGCCGCCGCCCTGCTGCTGCTGGCCGTAGCCGCCCTGCTGAGCACCGTACGGGTCCTGCTGGCCGTAGCCGCCCTGCTGCTGCTGGCCATAGGAGTCCTGCTGGCCGTAGGCCTGCGCCTGGCCGTAGCCGCCCTGCTGGTCGTAGGAGCTGCCGCCGGACGTCGGGCCCGCGTAGTGCGTGGGCTCGTCGTACTGGCCCTGGTAACCACCCTGCTGCTGGCCGTAGCCGCCGGCCTGCTGGCCGTAGCCCTGCTGCTGGCCGTAGCCGCCGGCCTGCTGGCCGTAGCCCTGGTCGTAGTTGGGCTGGCCGCCGCTGTAGCCGGAGGTCGGGGTGGTCGAGCCGTAGGCGTCGTTGCCGCCGTAACCGGACGTCGGCGCGGGGCTGCCGTAGCCGCTCGTCGGGGCCGGGTTGCCATAGCCGGACGTCGGAGCCGGGTTGCCATAGCCGGACGTCGGAGCCGGGCTGCCGTAACCGGAGGTCGGGGCAGGGCTGCCGTAGCCGCTCGTCGGCGCGACCGGGGAGCCGCCGTAGCCGCCGCCGGCCGGGGCGTCGTAGCCGCCGTACTGCTGGGTCGGCTGGGCGGGCGAGCCGTAGCCTCCGCCGTACTGCTGGGTCGGCTGGGCCGGGGCGCCGTAGGGCTGCTGCGGGCCGCGCTGGGCGGGCACGCCGCCGTACTCGCCGGGGCGGTGCATCACGGTCGCGTCGGCACCGCCGGGGCGGGCCACCATGGTCGGGTCGGCCGGGCGGCCGTACGCGCCGCCACCGCCCCCGCCGCCGTAGACGCCGGCTCCGGCACCCGCGCGAGCGGGCTGGGCCGCGGGACGCACCGGGCGGCCGCGCACCGGCTCGTCGTCGTCATCGTCGTCGTCATCATCGTCATCGTCATCGTCGTTGCCGCGCTTCATCACGAGCAGCACGATCGCGCCGATGCCCAGGGCGACGAGCAGGCCACCCAGGATGATCATTACCCAGGTCATCGTGCCGAGACCCGAGTCCTCCTCGTTGTTGGAGGCCGTATCGGTCTCGACGGTCTCGCCGCCGTCACCCGACTCCTCGGGGACGACGCTCTCCTCGGCGGTCGGCGTCAACTCGGCGGTCGGCGAGGCGGTGGCGTTCACGTTGACCATGGAGAAGTTCACGTCGGTCTTCGACTGCCCGGCGTTCAGGTTCAGCGTGATGTTCTTCATCGCATACGGGTCCTTCTGGACCGTGAGCACGATGAGACCAGGCGCGATCGGGCTGGACGCGGTCGGCGTGAAGGTGAAGGTGCCCGCGGAACCCGTCGTCTTGCTGAAGTCCTTCTCGTCACCGTCGGACAGCTGGACGATCGCGCCACTGATCGGGTCACCGGTCTTCTGGTCACGCACGATGCCGGAGATCTTGCCGGTCGACGGCTTCTGCTCTTCCGCCTTCTCGGTGACGGTGATCTGCATGTTGGCCGCGGGGAGCTGGCCCACCTTCACCGATGCCGAAGAGGCGCCGATCGCCGCATTGGACGTGGCCCTGAGTTTCACCGTTCGCGGAACCGACTGGCCCTTCGCGACGCTGAATTGCGCGTTGCAGCCGGAGGTGCACGTGACGCCGCTCGGCAAATTCTCGATCTTGATGTCGACGTTGTTGAGGTCGACATCCTCAGCCGCGTTGCCGACCGACACCGTCACCGTGGCCGATTTCTCCGCGCCACCAGCCTCGACGGAGACGCCGTTGGCGGTGACCGATGTCGCCGCCGACGCGGGAGCGGAGACGCCGACGAGGGTGCCGAGTGACACCATCGCTACCACTCCGACGCGTGCCAACCAGGACCGTCGCTGGGTAGTCACGGCCACCGCCTTCCAAGCTCCTCGATATCCCACAGCGATCGGGGTGTGGGGGGGCTGCGGGAATACACCGACCGCAACTATGCCTTGCGAAGCAAGGATTGCGCGACCCAGGGCCGCCACAAAGTGAGCCGCAGTCATCTTGTATCGTCCGCTTATGTCCCCCTCGCCGGAAATCTCCCCAGCCGTCAGCAGCGCTCTGGACTGCCTGGCCAACGGCCGGACTCCGGAACGTTTGACGCTCCGCGATGCGGTTAGGGCATTGTTGGCACATCTTGCGGCCACGGCTCCTGGCCGTTCGGTGGAGGTTCGGGTTCCTCCTTATGGCGCGATTCAGTGTGTCGAGGGACCGAGGCACACGA
This sequence comes from Catellatospora sp. NPDC049111, assembly GCF_040648615.1. NCBI lineage: Bacteria > Bacillati > Actinomycetota > Actinomycetes > Micromonosporales > Micromonosporaceae > Catellatospora > Catellatospora sp. NPDC049111. The sequence goes on from NZ_JBEZEB010000003.1 coordinate 8,407, forward strand.
GAGGAACGCCACCGAACCTCGTCGAGACCGATCCGGTCACTTTTCTTCAGCTCGCCGCGGGACGGGTGGATTGGGCGTCCGCGGTCGCCGATGGGCGGATTCGGGCCAGTGGCATTCGTTCCGACATCAGCGCTTTCTTCCCGATCGTGTAGCCATCCGGCCTGCGGTTCCGTTATTCAGTCACGTAGCACACAGCCCGGCCACCGGGGTGCCCACCCCGCCGGGTCACGTACACTGAGCTGCGGCGGCGATCGCCGCCGGACGCCGACACACACCACCGATGCCGGCTCACCGAGCAGGGCATCCAGCCAGCTACTGAAGCGACAAGCGCAAGGAGCAACAGGGTGCCCCGAGGCGACGGCCGGTTGAGCCACGAACTCGACCCCCACCGGCCAGGCCCGCAAGACGCATGTGGCGTCTTCGGTGTCTGGGCCCCTGGTGAAGAGGTTGCCAAACTCACCTACTTCGGCCTGTACGCGCTGCAGCACCGCGGCCAGGAGGCCGCCGGCATCGCGGTCAGCGACGGTTCCGGCGTGGTGGTCTACAAGGACGTCGGCCTGGTCGCCCAGGTCTTCGACGAGCCGACCCTGGCCAGCCTGCGTGGGCACCTCGCGATCGGGCACGCCCGCTACTCGACCACCGGCGACTCGACCTGGGAGAACTCCCAGCCCACGCTGCAGTCGACCAGCTCGGGCACCACGATCGCGCTGGCCCACAACGGCAACCTGGTGAACACCGCCGACCTGGCTCGCCGCGCCGCCGACCTCGGCATGGACAGCCGCGGTTCCACCAACGACACCAGCCTGGTGACGATGCTGCTGGCCGGGCACCCCGACCTGTCGGTCGAGGCCGCCGCGATGGAGGTGCTGCCGACCGTCGAGGGCGCGTTCAGCTTCGTCTTCATGGACGAGAACACCCTCTACGCGGCGCGCGACCACCACGGCGTGCGGCCGCTGGTGCTGGGCCGCCTGGAGCGCGGCTGGGTCGTCGCGAGCGAGCAGGCGGCGCTGGACATCGTCGGCGCCTCCGTGGTCCGCGAGGTCGAGCCCGGCGAGCTGATCGCCATCGACGAGTACGGGCTGCGCTCCTCGCGCTTCGCCGCCCCGGACCCCAAGGGCTGCCTGTTCGAGTACGTCTACCTGGCTCGCCCGGACGCGACCATCAACGGCCGCAACATGTACTCGACCCGGGTGGAGATCGGCCGCAAGCTGGCCGCCGAGCACCCGGTCGACGCCGACCTGGTCATCCCCGTGCCCGAGTCGGGCACCCCGGGCGCGATCGGCTACGCCGAGGCCTCCGGCATCCCCTACGGCCAGGGCCTGATGAAGAACGCCTACGTCGGGCGCACCTTCATCCAGCCCTCCCAGACCATCCGCGCGCTGGGCGTGCGTCTCAAGCTCAACCCGCTGCGCGACAACGTGCGGGGCAAGCGCCTGGTCGTGGTCGACGACTCCATCGTGCGCGGCACCACGCAGCGCGCCATCGTGCGCATGCTGCGCGAGGCCGGCGCGCTGGAGGTGCACGTGCGCATCTCCTCTCCGCCGGTGAAGTGGCCGTGTTTCTACGGCATCGACTTCGCCACCGGCGCCGAACTGCTGGCGAACGGCATGGACATGGAGGGCATCCGCCGCTCCATCGGTGCCGACTCGCTCGGCTACGTGTCGCTCGAAGGGCTCATCGCTGCGTCCGAGCAGCCGAAGAACCGCCTGTGCCGGGCCTGCTTCGACGGCGAATACCCGATCAAGCTGCCGGCCAGCAACCTGATCGGCAAGCACGTGCTCGAAGGGGTCGGCCGCCGGGTCGAGTCCGACGAGCTCAGCGGCGACCAGGCCGCAGCCCCGTCCACGGAGCTGAGCCGGTCTTAGTACCACTCGTCACGGCACCACCGACCCTTCCCTGAACGGTGCCGCGCACAAAGAGGAGAAATACCGTGACCCACGTGACCGAGCGCCCCGTGTCCGGGCAACCGGAGAACGGGAACCGTCAGCTGTGGACGGCGGAGGGCAGCACCAACCGCCGCCGCACCGTGACCTACGCCGACGCGGGCGTGTCCATCCACGCCGGTGACAAGGCCGTGGAGATGCTGAAGGACAAGGTCGCGCGTACGCACCGGCCCGAGGTCCTGGGCGGGCTCGGTGGTTTCTCCGGCCTGTTCAAGCTCGACACCTCGAAGTACAAGAGCCCGGTGCTGGCCTCGTCGACCGACGGCGTGGGCACCAAGCTGGCCATCGCGCAGCAGATGAACATCCACGACACGGTCGGCATCGACCTGGTCGCGATGGTCGTCGACGACCTCGTCGCGTGCGGCGCGGAGCCGCTGTTCCTGCTCGACTACATCGCCTGCGGCGAGGTCGTGCCGGACCGGATCGCCGAGATCGGCGCTGGCATCGCCGACGGCTGCCGGTACGCCGGGTGCGCGCTGCTGGGCGGCGAGACCGCCGAGCACCCCGGCCTGATGCGCCCGGACGAGTACGACCTCTCGGCCAACGGTGTCGGTGTCGTCGAGGAGGACATGATCCTCGGCGCCGAGCGGGTGCAGCCGGGTGACGTCGTCATCGCGATGCGCTCCTCCGGCCTGCACTCCAACGGCTACTCCCTGGTCCGCCACGTGCTGCTCGGCCAGGCCCGCCTGAAGCTCGACTCGGTCATCGAGGACCTGGGCGACCAGCGCACCCTCGGCGAGGAGCTGCTGACCCCCACCAAGATCTACGCCAAGGACTGCCTCAGCCTCATCGCCGAGTGCGACGTCCGCGCCTTCGCCCACGTCACCGGCGGCGGCATCCCCGGCAACCTGGTCCGTGTCCTCCCCAAGCACCTGGACGCGACGGTCAACCGCTCCACCTGGGCCCCCCAGCCCATCTTCGACCTGATCCAGCGCAAGGGCCGCATCGACCAGCACGACCTGGAGTCGACCTTCAACATGGGCGTCGGCATGTTCGCCGTCGTCTCCGCCGCCGACGCCGACCGCGCCATGGCCCTCCTCACGGGCCGCGGCGTCGAGTGCTGGCACGTCGGCGACATCATCGAGGGCACCGGCCAGGTCCACATGCTCGGCTCCCACACCCGCGGCTGACGCGCCACGGCACAGCCCTTCACCGAGATCGCGACGATGCGCGAGCCGGGGCGGTGCGCCCGAACGGGCACCCCGCCGGCTCACCCGGGTCGTCGCGATCTTGCTTTGGCCGCCGAGCGGCGATGATCGCTGGTTGTGGTCAGAATCTGCGCCGGGACCTCACGTTTCGCCCGCAAACAGCGATCATCGCCGAGCGAGTTGGTCAAGGAAGCCAGGTGGTGAGGGAAGCGCGCAGGCCGGCCGGGTCGAGGCCGTGGTGCCGGGCGTGGTCGGCGGGGGTGCCGTAGGCGTGCAGGTCGCGGCGGGTCACGCCGAGGCTGAGCAGGCGGTGGGGGCGGTCGGCGATGGCCGCGGAGACCACGTGGGTTGAGGTGCCGGCCAGGTAGGGCTCGATCAGGGCGACGTTGCCGGAATGAGCGAGGGCGCGTAGGCCGGTGGTGTCGAAGGGGCGGGGGGTGTGGGTGTACGCCACGGTGACGTCCAGGCCCCGGGTCGCCTCCAGGACGGGGGCGAGCATCGGGCCGACCGCTACGACCAGGGCCTTTGTGCCGTGGCGCACGGGGCGCAGCAGGTGCGCGTCGGCGTACGCGATGTCGTTGGTCTGGGTGGACAGGCGCAGGTAGACCGGATCGTCGTGGGCAGCGGCCGCGGTGAGCAGTGGGGAGACCTCGCCGGGGTGGCCGGGGACGTGCACGGTCCAGCCGGGCAGGGTGTCGATGAGCTGCACGTCCATCGGTGACATGTGGGTGTAGCCGGCGGAGGAGCCGTCGTAGGACGCGCCGACGCTGACCAGGATCGCGCCCGTGCCCTGGTGGGCCAGGTCGAGTTTGATCTGCTCGTAGGCGCGGTCGACCAGGAAGGTCGCGTAGCTGTGGGCGATGGGGCGCAGCCCGGTCAGGGCCAGGCCGCCCGCGACTCCGATCATGAGCTGTTCGCGGATGCCGACGTTGAGGATCCGGTCGGGGTGCTTGAGCGCCGCATCCTCGAAGGCCGACATCGAGATGTCGGCCAGCACCAGGGCGGTGCGGGGGTCCTCCTCGATCAGCGCGGTGGCGGTGTCGATGAACGCCTGCCTCATGATCAGCTCCCCTTCGTCTCGACGACCGCCACGACCACGTGCGGCGCGCCTTCCCTGGCCTGGCCCAACCCGGCGTCGACGGCATCGTGGTCGCGCCCGTCGACGGTGACCGCCGTCCACCCGTGCACCGCGAACCGGGACGCGATGCCGCCCGGCCAGCCGTGCGAGGCGCTCCGGTTGTCGATCACGATGGCGGTGAGCGTGTCGAGGCCGGTGGCGCCGGCGTACGCGATCGCCTCGTGGTTGCTGCCCTCGTCGAGTTCCGCGTCGCCGAGCAGGACATACACCCTCGGTTCCAGCCGGCCCTGGGCCCGCAGGCCCAGCGCGGTGCCCACGCCCAGGCCGAGGCCGTGCCCAAGCGAGCCGGAGCTGATCTCCACACCTGGCACGCGCAGCCGGTCCGGGTGGTGGCCGAGCGGGCTGTCCGCGCCGGCCAGATCATCGAGCCAGTCGTCCGGGAAGAAGCCCTTCGCGGCGAGCACCGCGTAGTACGCGGCCGGTCCGTGCCCCTTGGAGAGCAGGAACCGGTCCCGGTCGGGGTCGCCGAGCCGGCGCGGGTCCACCCGCAGCACCCGGTCGTAGAGCACCCAGAGCACGTCCAGGGTCGAGAACGCGCTCGGCGCGTGCTTCTCGTCCCCGGTCAACCGCCGCAGCAGCGGCTCGACATCCAGCACTGTCATGGGAGTAGCCTGCAAGTTCAAGTGCACTTGAACTCAAGTACGGGGGATCCGTGAAACCGGTGACGCTCACCATCGGCGAGCTGTCGGCCCGCAGCGGGGTGGCCCCGTCGGCGCTGCGCTTCTACGAGGAACGCGGGCTGATCCACTCCACCCGCACCAGCGGCAACCAGCGGCGGTACGAGCGCAGCGCGCTGCGCCGCGTCTCGTTCATCCGGATCGCGCAGCAGGTCGGGGTGTCCCTGGAACGGATCGGAGACGCGCTGAAGGAGCTGCCCGAGGGGCGTACGCCCACCAAGGCCGACTGGACCCGGCTTTCGGTACGCTGGCGCTCCGAACTCGACGACCGGATCGCGCTGATGGAACGGCTGCGCGACACGCTCGACGGGTGCATCGGCTGCGGTTGCCTTTCCCTGCAGTCCTGCCGGCTCTACAACCCGGGCGACGAACTCGCCGCACAGGGCTCTGGCCCGCGCAAACTGCTGGGCTGACCGCTGGCCGTGCTGCTCGCACTCGATCGGGCGTCGCTTCTGGACTGCGAATGTCCATCGATGCGTCTACCTTGTCGTAATGACCCTCGTCGAACTCCCGAAGTCCGCGGCAGGCGCCATGCCACCGTCGTCACAACGCGGGCTGCACCGGCTGATGATGGGAGCGGTGGCGTTGCTGCTCCTGCTGGGCGTCACCTTCGGGCTGACCGAGTACTACTACGCCAGTGTGCCCCTCCCGCGGGAGAAGCCGGGCTCCACCCAGGTGCGGGCGGAGAACCTGCGGCCTGGCGTCGCCGATGCGATCGTGGCGGCAGTGGACCCGGATTTCCACCGGCAGTCCGACGAGATCATGTGGCCGTCGGCCCACCTCACCAAGCGGTACGCGGTGGTCGCGATGGGGGTGCCGTGGGATGACCTGGACAGCTGGCGGGTGCGGGTCGGCGCGCACAAGCTGGAAGGCTGGTACACGAAGGCCCAGGTGTTCGACTTCTACCTCAACACCGCGCACTACGGCCAGGGCGCGATCGGGCTCGTCGACGCCTCGATGCTGTACTTCGGCAAGCACCCGCGCGACCTCACCGTCACCGAGGCGGCGCTGCTCGGGGTGCACCTCGACCCGGACCCGGGCGACGTGGCGGCTGCCTGGAACCGGGTGCTCGACACCATGGTCGAACACGGCTGGCTGAACGCCGGCGAGCGCACCGGCCTGCTGCTCCCGAAGACGATCGCACGCTGAGACGGCGGCCGCGGCCCCGTGACCGCAGCCGCCGCCCCGGGTCAGAGCGTGGCCGCCAGGCGGATGAGCTCCTGGTCACCGACCCGGACATAGATCCAGCTGTCCCCCAGGTCGCGCCGCAGCTCGCTGATCGTCATCCCGGCCGGAACCGTCAGGTGGAACGTGAAGAAGGCGTGGTCGTGGCCGCGGTCGGCCTGGCATCGCACCCACTGCTGCGTGCCCTCGGCGCAGGCCTGGCCCGTGACCCGTGGCGCGCTCGCCGCCTCGCCCACGATCGTGACCCCTGGCGCGTTCGCCACCGACAGCAGCACCGTCACCGGTGCCGGTGCCTGTGCCACCCGCTCGACCCGCACCTTCACCTCGACCCGGGTGCCGCCGCCGGCGGCGGGGCTGAGGTCCGGGGAGGACAGCACCACGTTCAGCGGCACCACGTCCGTGTCCGCCGTGAACGAGGGCGAGCCGCCCGACTGTGCGAACGCCGCGCCGTTCCAGCGGTACGAGCGCCACTGGTACAGCCCGATCGGCCCGCCTGACAGGTCGCTGTAGGTCGTCTCCAGGTTGCCCACCTCGACCTGGATCTCGCCGGACGAGTCTCCGGCCAGCTTCGTGATCCGCTCGACCGTCCTCGGAGTCTGCTGCGGTGGCAGCGCGAGCGGCGTCTCGACCTGCACGACCACCCCGAGCGTGGTGAACCCGTCGCCGTCGCGCCGGAAGGCGACCACCTGGCCCAGCGGGATCTCGCCGGGACGGCAGTAGATGAGGGCGACCTGCTCCGGCGTGCCGTCGGCGTTGAGGTCGGTCTGCACGGCGCTGTCGATCCAGACCTTCGCACCGGCCTTGCCGTCCCGGAACTGCTTCGGCCCGGTCGGGCAGTCCTTGCCGGAGACCTTCCGGGCGGGCAGGGCCAGCACCGCGTCCGCCAGCCCGTGCAGCGCGCCGCCGGTCGCGACCGGAAGCGGCGAAGGGCTGGTCGTGGGGCTGGGACTCGCCGTCGGCGAGGTGCCGGCGGTGTTCCCGGGGGTCGGCCCCGTCGGCCCCGGCCCACCCAGCGCGCTGATCGCGACACCGCCCACCAGCACCGCGACCAGCGCGCTCGCGGCGACGCCGACGGAGCGGACCCGCTTGCGGTGCCGGACCGTGGCGTACGCCGCCGCGGTGCCCGTCGGCCGGATCAGCGGATCGGTGTCGGCGCGGTAGGTGTCCACCGCGGACCACAGGACGTCGTCGTTTTCGTGCTCAGACATGGTCGTGCTCCTTCCGGGCCTCGGTGAGCTGGGCGGCGAGCGCGGTCCGGCCGCGGTGCAGCCAGGACTTGACGGTGCCCTCGGCGACGTCCTCCTGCTCGGCGATCTCCGCGATGGTGAGCTGGGCGATGTAGAACAGCACGCATGCCCGCCGCTGCGCGTCGGGCAGCGTGGCCAGGGCACAGGTGAGCGCCACCCGGTCCGGCCCCGGTGCGGGCACGTGCTCCTCGCGCTGGCGGCGCAGGAAGTTCAGCGCGGTACGTCGCCGGCGCCAGCCGCTGGTCGCGAGGTTCCAGGCGACCCGGCGCACCCACGCGGGCGGGTCGCTGTACTGGGCGATCGTGTCCCACCGGGCCAGCGCCCGGACAAACGCCTCCTGCACCAGGTCCTGCGCCTCGGCCAGATTCCCCAGGTAGGCGTTGAGCTGCAGGGTGAGGCTGTGGAAATGCGCGGCGTAGCACTCCTCGAAATCGGCCCGGCGGCCCGGTCCGTCGTCGCGGTAAGGGGCCATCGTCCCCGTTCTCCCCTCCGTGGCGGGCCCCGTCGGCCCGTCGCGACATCACGCCGCATACGCCCTGAAGGTTGCGAAGATCTTTCCGCGCCGGGGCCCTCGACGCACCATGATCGTTCGACTTGCCCGGCACCTGGGCGAATGGGGGTTCAAGATACGCACGACTGCCAGGCAAGTCCAACGATCATGGGCGCGCCCGGCGGCGGAAACGACGCGGGTGCCGTTCCCGCTGCGGACAGCGGAAACGGCACCCGGATCAGAAGGTGCGTGGGATCAGCCCTCGGTGCGGCGGCCCTCGTCGTCGGCCTGCGCGACCTCGCCGGGCTGCTCGGCCGGCTCGCCCTCGGCGAGCAGCGCCGCCGGAGCCTCGACCAGCACGGTCTCGGTGACCTCGACGCCCACCGCGGTCTCGACCACGGCCAGCGTCTCGACCACGGTCACGGTCTCGACCGCCGGTGCGGCAGCCGCGCTCGGCTCGTTCGAGCCGAACAGTCGCGGCAGCGTGCCGGTGAAGGCCTCGCGCAGCTCGGCCTGCGACACCGTGAACCGGCCCGCCTCGCCGTGGCCGATGACCTTCAGGTCCGCGCCCTCGTCGTCGACCTGGCCCAGGATCGTCGCCGGCAGCTCGTGCTCGGCCAGCAGCGTCTCGAACGCCTGGCGGTGGCCCACCGGCACGGAGATCAGCACCCGGCCCGCCGACTCGCTGAACAGCGATACGAACGGCTCGATGTCCACCGGCAGGGTCACCGTCGCGCCCATGCCCTTGCGCAGCACCGACTCGACCAGCGCCTGGCCGAGGCCGCCGTCGGACAGGTCGTGCGCCGAACGGACCAGGCCGGTCTCGGCGGCCTTCTGCATGAAGCCGGCGATGGCCTGCTCCCGCGCGAAGTCGACCTTCGGCGGGCGGCCGCCGAGGTGCCGGTGCGCGACCCAGGCCCACTCGGAGCCGGACAGCTCCAGGCTGGTCTCGCCGAGCAGCACCAGCACGTCCCCGGTGTGGCTGAAGCCCATCGGGATGCGCTGCGCGGTGTTCTCCAGCACGCCGAGCACACCCACGACCGGGGTCGGGTGGATCGCCACCGCGCCGGTCTGGTTGTAGAAGCTGACGTTGCCACCGGTCACCGGGATGCCCAGCTCCTGGCAGCCGTCGGCGATACCGCGCACGGCCTCGGCGAACTGCCACATGACCGCCGGGTCCTCCGGCGAGCCGAAGTTGAGGCAGTCGGTGACGGCGACCGGCTCGGCGCCGGTGACGGCCACGTTGCGGTACGCCTCGGCCAGGGCCAGCTTCGCGCCCTCGTACGGGTCGAGGCGGGCGAAGCGGGAGTTGCAGTCCAGCGACAGCGCGACGCCGAGACCGGTCTCCTCGTCGAGGCGGACGATGCCGGAGTCCTCCGGCTGCGCCAGCACGGTGTTGCCCAGCACGTAGCGGTCGTACTGCTCGGTCACCCAGCTGCGGTCCGACAGGTTCGGCGACGCGGCGAGCTTGAGCAGCGTGTCCTTGAGCTGGAAGTCGTGGTGCGGGCGCGGCAGCGTCTCGGCACGGTCGGCCTGCAGCAGGATCAGGTCCGCGGGCTCGCGCAGCGGCCGGGCGTACACCGGGCCGTCGTCGGCGAGGCTGCCCGGGGGCACGTCCACCACGGTCTCGCCGTGGAAGGTGATCCGGACCCGGCCGGTGTCGGTGACCGTGCCGATCGGCGTGGCGATGACGCCCCACAGCTGGGCGATGCCGAGCACCGCGTCCAGCTTGGCCGGCTCCACGATGAAGAGCATGCGCTCCTGGGACTCGCTGGCCAGGATCTCGTGCGGCTCCATCGAGGCCTCACGCAGGTGGACCTTCTCCAGCTGGATGTCCATGCCGGTGCCCGCCGACGCCGCGGTCTCGGTGAGCGCGCAGGTCAGGCCCGCGCCGCCGAGGTCCTGCACGCCGACGATCAGCTTCGACGCGTACAGCTCCAGGCACGACTCGATGAGCAGCTTCTCGGTGAACGGGTCGCCCACCTGCACGCTCGGCCGGCGCTGCTGCGACTCGTCGTCGAAGGTCGCGCTGGCCAGCACCGACACGCCGCCGATGCCGTCCCGGCCGGTCTTCGCGCCCATCAGCACCACGATGTTGCCGGGGCCGTCGGCCTCCTTGCGCTGCAGGCCGTCGACCGGCAGCACACCGAGGCTGAGCGCGTTGACCAGCGGGTTGCCCTGGTAGCACTCGTCGAAGAAGACCTCGCCGCCGACGTTGGGCAGGCCCAGGCAGTTGCCGTAGCCGCCGACGCCCGCGACGACGCCCGGCAGCACCCGCTGGGTGTCCGGGTGGTCGGCCGCGCCGAAGCGCAGCGAGTCCATCACCAGGATCGGGCGGGCGCCCATGGCGAGGATGTCGCGCACGATGCCGCCGACACCGGTCGCCGCACCCTGGTAGGGCTCGACGAACGACGGGTGGTTGTGCGACTCGACCTTGAAGGTGACCGCGATCTTCTCGTTGATCTGGATGACACCGGCGTTCTCGCCCATGCCCGCCAGCATCCGGTCCGACGGCGGAGCCTTCTCGCCGAACTGGCGCAGGTGCACCTTGCTCGACTTGTACGAGCAGTGCTCGCTCCACATGATCGAGTACATGGCCAGCTCGGACTGGGTCGGCCGGCGGCCCAGGATCTGCCTGATCCGCTGGTACTCGTCGTCCTTGAGGCCGAGCTCCAGGTAGGGCTGCAGCTCCTCAGGGGTGGACTCGGCGTTCTTCACCGTGTCCACGGTCATCGACTCCAGGTTCATGCTGCCGCCTTAGCGTCGGCCAGGTGCTTGAGCACCGACGAGAAGAATCCGAGGCCGTCCAGGGACGGGCCGGTCAGCGCCTCGACCGCGTGCTCCGGGTGGGGCATGATGCCCAGCACGTTGCCGGCCTCGTTGCGGATCGCCGCGATGTCGCGGGTCGAGCCGTTCGGGTTGCCGCGGATGTAGCGCGCGACGATCTGGCCGTTGGCCTCCAGCTCGTCCAGCGTGCGCCGATCGGCGACGTAGCAGCCCTCGCCGTTCTTCACCGGGATCAGGATCTCCTGTCCCTCGGTGAAGTGGTTGGTCCACGCCGTCGAGGAGTTCTCCATGCGCAGCCACTGGTCGCGGTTGCGGAAGTGCAGGTGCTGGTTGCGGGTCAGCGCGCCGGGCAGCAGGTGGGCCTCGCAGAGGATCTGGAAGCCGTTGCAGATGCCCATGACCGGCATGCCCCCACGGGCGGCGTCGGCGATCGTCTCCATCACCGGCGCGAACCGGGCGATCGCGCCGCAGCGCAGGTAGTCACCGTAGGAGAAGCCGCCCGGGAGCACCACGGCGTCGACGCCGTGCAGGTCCGGGTCGGCGTGCCAGAGCCGTACGACCTCGGCTCCGGAGATGCGCGCGGCACGGGCCGCGTCCCCGTCGTCCAGCGAACCGGGGAAGGTCACCACACCGATCTTGCTCATGCTGCTTCGACTACCCGGATCTCGTAGTCCTCGATGACCGGGTTGGCGAGGAGCTTGTCCGCGATCTCGCGAGCCCTCTCCAGGTCGGCATCTCCAGCGAAATCGATCTCCACACGACGACCGATACGCACTGAGGCGACGTCATTGACGCCCAGGCGGGGCAGCGCGTTCGCGACGGCCTGCCCCTGCGGGTCGAGGATCTCGGGCTTAAGCATGACGTCAACCACGACGCGAGCCACGGGGAAACTCCTGACTTTTTTCTATGTCTGCCTGTCCGCCACGGGCATGCACAGATTACCGGTCGGCTGATTCGCCCCTTGTTCAGGGGAGCGCCAAATCCCCCAGGAGTTCACTGCTTTCACAGAGCTGAGAGCAAGGTCACGACCGCGAGGACCGCGCACACCCCCGCACCGACGTAACGGATGACCGATAGCTTCACCCGTTTCAACAGCCAGCGCCCGAGGAGCACGGCGAGTCCGGAAACCGTCGCCAGACCGAGCCATCCGCCCAGAAACGTCGGCAGCATCGGCCGCCCACTGGCCACCAGACCCGCCAGCAGCAGTTGCGACAGATCGCCCCATTCGGCGGTGAAGAGCACCGCGAAACTGGCCGCCGCGGCCCGCCAGCCCCGCTTCGGCTCGACGGCCTTGGCCTCGAACTCGGCCTCCTGCTCCTTCTCTTCCGCATCGGCCTTCTTCGCCCCCCGGGCCAGGATGAACGCCCCGGTGGCGAACAGCAGGGCGGCCACCAGCTGCACCGGCTGGGTGGGCAGCTTCGCCAGCAGCGCACCGAAGGCCACCGCGATCACGCACTGCACGCCGAACGCCGCGACCACCCCGAGCCAGGTGGGCAGCGGCCGGTAGCGGGTGCTGAGCACCAGCGTCGCGACGAACGTCTTGTCCGGCAGTTCGACCGGAACGATAGCGACGTACGCGACTAAAAGCGCCGTAAGGAACTCCACGGGTCGATCTTCTCAGCCGGATGGGGGGCCGCGTGACCAGGACGGACTCGATACGGTCAGCACATGACATATCCGCCCCCGGCTGACGACCCGTACCGCGCGGCCGACCCGTACGCGCTGCCCGCCGCCCCGCCGCCCGCGGCCCCCGTCTCCTGGGGCCCCAGTTCGGCCGTCCAGCCCTACAGCGGCGTGCCGGGCGGCTACGGCTACGGGCCGCCGGTGTCCGACAAGAGCAAGGTGGTGGCGGGCCTGCTGCAGATGCTGCCCGGCTTCCTGCTGGGGCTCGGCGGCATCGGCCGGCTCTACGCCGGGCACACCACGCTCGGCATCCTGCAGCTCGGCGCGACCCTGGTGGGCTGGGCGTCCTTCTGGTGCGGCATCTTCCTGATCCTGCCGCTGTTCATCTACGCCGCGGTGTGGCTCTGGTTCGTCATCGACGGGATCATCCTGATGGCCGGCAACCCCGTCGACGGCCAGGGCCGCCCGCTGCGCTCCTGACGGCAGCACCCGCACGCTGCGGGTGCTGCCGCCGGGGGTCAGAGAATGGCGCCCGGGGTGTACGCCGCCGCGGCCGGGTGCTGGGCGGCGATCTTCTCGACCTGCGCGACGATCGCGGCGACCTGCGCCGACGCCGCACCCACGAACGCCGAGCGGTCCGCCACCAGCGCGTCGATCTCAGCCCGGGACAGGCCGAGCCGCGCGTCGGCGGCCAGCCGGTCGAACAGGTCGTTGTCGGCCTGGCCCCGCTCGCGCATGGCCAGCGCCACGGCGACCGCGTGCTCCTTGATCGCCTCGTGCGCGGTCTCCCGGCCGACGCCCTTCTTCACCGCACCGACCAGCACCTTCGTGGTGGCCAGGAAGGGCAGGTAGCGGTCCAGCTCGCGGTTGATGACGGCCGGGTACGCGCCGAACTCGTCGAGCACGGTGAGGAACGTCTGGAACAGGCCGTCCAGGGCGAAGAAGGCGTCCGGCAGGGCCACCCGGCGCACCACCGAGCAGGACACGTCGCCCTCGTTCCACTGGTCGCCGGCCAGCTCGCCGGCCATGCTCGCGTACCCGCGCACGATCACGGCCAGGCCGTTGACCCGCTCACTGGAGCGCGTGTTCATCTTGTGCGGCATCGCCGACGAGCCGACCTGGCCGGGCTTGAAGCCCTCGGTGGCCAGCTCCTGGCCGACCATCAGCCGGATCGTGGTCGCCAGGCTCGACGGGGCGGACGCCGCCTGGGCCAGCGCGGTGAGCACGTCGAAGTCCAGCGAGCGCGGGTACACCTGGCCGACGCTGTCCAGCACCCGGCCGAAGCCGAGGTGCCCGGCGACGCGGCGCTCCAGCTCGGCGACCTTCGCGGCGTCCCCGTCGAACAGGTCGAGCTGGTCGGCCGAGGTGCCGACCGGGCCCTTGATGCCGCGCAGGGGGTAGCGGGCGATCAGCTCATCGAGGCGCTCGTACGCGATGAGCATCTCCTGCGCGGCGCTGGCGAAACGTTTGCCCAGCGTGGTGGCCTGGGCCGGGACGTTGTGCGAGCGGCCCGCCATGATCAGGTTGTCGTACTCGGCGGCGCGGGCGGCCATCCTCGTCAGCGCGGCGACGATCCGGTCCCGGATCAGCAGCAGCGAGTCGCGGATCTGCAGCTGCTCGACGTTCTCGGTGAGGTCGCGTGAGGTCATGCCCTTGTGGATCTGCTCGTGACCGGCCAGCGCGCTGAACTCCTCGATGCGCGCCTTCACGTCGTGCCGGGTCACCCGCTCCCGCTGCGCGATCGAGTCCAGGTCGACGGTGTCCAGCACTCGCTCGTACGCCTCGATGACGCCGTCCGGGAGCGCGATACCCAAGTCGCGCTGCGCGCGGAGCACGGCGAGCCAGAGCCGCCGCTCGGCGCGGACCTTCTCCTCGGGTGACCACAGCGTCACCAGTTCAGCGGAGGCGTAGCGGGTGGCCAGGACATTCGGAACGTGCGGGCGCTTTGTCACGTGCCTCATTCTCGCACGCAGCGATCGACGCCCCTGGCGAGGCCGAGCGGCCGTGACGGTCACCCAGGGGACTTCGACGTGATCAAGCGAGCCACCGGGCAACCCGCCCAGTGGCTCGCCCCGCCCGGCACCATCCGCTAGGCGATCACCTTCGACGCGACCTCGTTCGCGATCGCCTGCAACTGCGACAGACTCAGCGGCGTCTCCCCCTCCTGGTACGGGGGTAGCTCAGCTCGGGCGTACATGGAGAACACGTCGTTTTTGCAGGTCAGCACGAAGAGCCGCCCGTCGGCCAACTTCACCGCGACCATGTGCGTCAGGCTCCCCTTATACGGCTCGTCACTCCGACGCGTCATCACGGATCCGTACTGCCCGAGATCCTGAACGATGCGGGCGTACAGCATGCCCTTGCGGCCGCCGACGGCAATGCCGTTGGACCCCACGAAGATGTCGCGCTTTTCGCCCTTTATCAGTGCCGTGCGGTGGTACACCATCTGCAGCGGCCCGTTCGGGGGCGGCGGCTCTCCAGGGGAGCCGGCGCGGGGCATCGCCGGCAGGAACAGCCACTGCCGATCCGGGGCGGCCGCCAACACCGCCTGGTCCAGCTCCGCGCTGAGCCGCCGCGCCGTCTCGTCCGCTTCGGCCGGGGTGCCGTGCACCAGCCGGAACCCTTCGGCGGGCGCCGGAGCGGCCGTGACACCGTCGATGGCCGGAACGGCGATCGGAGCCGGCGAGCCGCCCGGGGCCGCGCCGAACACCAGCGCCGCGCCCACGAGCAGGGCCAGCCCGCCCGTGGAGACTCCCGCGAGCCGGCGTGCCACCGCGCCACGCCGCTCCCGGCCGATGATCCGGTCCACGTCCACCATCGCCGCCGGAACCTCACCGACGACCTCGTCGAACAGTTGCCTGGTCATGCCATGACCCCCATCGGGACGACCTGGCGACGCAGCGTCTCCAGGCCTCGTGCGGACTGGCTCTTCACGGTGCCGACCGAGATCCCCAGCACCTGGGCGGTCTCCTCGACCGAATAGTCGAGGTAGTAGCGCAGCACGACCACCGCGCGCTGCCGCGGGCCGAGCGACCCCAGCAGCCGGTTCAGGCCGTCGCGGTCGAGGACGTCGTGCTGGTCCGGCACGGCCTGTTCAGGTAGTGCGGATGTCGCGCGCTCCCGCCGCCACGGCCGACCGACCTCGTCCAGCCAGGCGCGGGTCAGCACCCGCTGCGCGTACGCGTCGGGATTGCCGGCCGCGCGCACCTTGCGCCAGTGCCGGTACAGCTTGCCGATGGTCACCGAGACCAGGTCGTCCGCGGTGTGCCAGTCGCGGCTGAGCAGATAGGCGGTACGTCGCCAGCGGTCCATCCGCTCCGCGACGAACGCCCGGAACCGTTCTTCCTCCGCCTTCGTCATCCCTCACCTCCCCTTCCCCCGCACGACCGCCCCCACCGGCTGCGGGGTTGCACGCAGTTTCAGGGAAACAGCAGCCTTCGAGACGGCAGTTGCCGCAGTTTCAGGGAAACTGCGGCAACTGGGGAACGGGTTTGCGGGGTCAGCGTTCGAGGATGGCGACGACGCCCTGGCCGCCGGCGGCGCAGATGGAGATGAGGGCGCGGCCGCGGCCCTTCTGGGCGAGGAGTTTGGCGGCGGTGGCGACGATGCGGCCGCCGGTCGCGGCGAAGGGGTGGCCCGCGGCGAGCGAGGAGCCGTTGACGTTCAGCTTCGAGCGGTCGATGCTGCCCAGGCCGTTGGACTCCCAGGCGGCCAGGGTGGCGAGCACCTGCGAGGCGAACGCCTCGTGGATCTCGTAGAAGTCGAAGTCCTGGAGCTTCAGGTCGAGCCGGGACAGCAGCTGCGGCACGGCGTACACCGGGGCCATGAGCAGGCCTTCGGGCTCCGGGTCGCCGTGCACGAAGTCGACGGCGGCCGTCTGCGCGGTGACGAAGTGCGCCAGCACCGGCAGCTTGCGCTCGGCGGCCCACTCGTCGGTGCCGAGCAGCACGACGGCGGCCCCGTCGGTGAGCGGCGTGGAGTTGCCCGCGGTCATGGTGGGGTTCTTGCCGCGCAGGCCGTAGACGGGCTTAAGCGCGCCGAGCTTCTCCAGGGAGGTGTCGGGACGCAGGTTCTGGTCGCGGGTGAGGCCGAGGTAGGGCGTGACCAGGTCGTCGAAGAAGCCGGCGTCGTACGCGGCAGCGAGTTTGCGGTGCGAGTCCAGCGCGAGCTCGTCCTGGTCGGCGCGGCTGACGCCCCAGCGCTCGGCGGTGATCGCGGCGTGCTCGCCCATGGACAGGCCGGTGCGCGGCTCGGCGTTGCGGGGCAGCTCGGGCTTGAACGGCTGCAGGGGACGCAGCGCCATCGCGGCCTTGATCCGCTCACCCGTCGTCTTCGCGTTGTTGAGGCGCAGCAGGATGCGGCGGAACTGCTCGTTGAGGGCGAGCGGGGCGTCGGAGGTGGTGTCGACGCCGCCGCCGATGCCGGACTCCAGCTGGCCGAGCGCGATCTTGTTGGCGATGTAGTTGATCGCCTGGAGGCCGGTGCCGCAGGCCTGCTGCAGGTCGACGGCGGCGGTGGCCGGGTCGAGGCCGGTGCCGAGCACGGCCTCGCGGGTGAGGTTGAAGTCGCGGGAGTGCTTGAGCACCGCGCCCGCGGCCACCTCGCCGAGGCGCTGCCCGGCCAGGCCGTGGCGGGCGATGAGGCCGTCCAGGGCGGCGGTGAGCATGTCCTGGTTGGAGGCTCGGGCGTAGCGGCTGTTGGAGCGGGCGAACGGGATGCGGTTGCCGCCGATGACGGCGACCTTGCGCACTCTGTCAGTCACAACAGCCTCCTGGTGTCAGACCTTACTCGCGAGTAAGGTCTACCGCATGAGCGACCGTTACACAAGTTTCGCAAGGTCCGGGCCGGGGCGGGCGATAGTCAAGCGGCTCGGGCTGCCCGATCCGCCGCGGCTGCCGCGCTACCGGTCGGGCGACGCGCTCATCCCCGGGCCGGTGCTGGTCGGCCCGTCGGACGGTCCGCGCTACGAGGAGCTGGCCAAGCTGCTCGGCTCGAACGAGCAGGGCGAGAAGCACCACGCGCTGGTCTTCGACGCCACTGGCATCAGCACCCCCGCCGGACTGCGGGCGCTCTACGACTTCTTTCACCCGGTGGCGCGCTCGCTGACTCCGGCCGGGCGCGTCATCGTGCTCGGCCTGCCGCCGAGCAGCGCCGCCGACCCCGGCCAGGCCGCGGCCCAGCAGGCGCTGGACGGTTTCGTCCGCAGCGTCGGCAAGGAGTTCGGCCGGGGCACCACGGCCCAGCTGGTGCGGGTGCACCCCGAAGCGGACACCGCGGCGCTGCGCTCGACGCTGGAGTTCCTGATCTCGACGAAGTCGGCGTACGTCAGCGGGCAGACGATCACCGTGGACGCGACTCCGGCAGTCGAGGGCAAAGACCTGACCGGCAAGGTCGCGCTGGTGACGGGGGCGGCGCGGGGCATCGGCGCGGCGATGGCCCGGGTCCTGTCCCGCGACGGGGCGCACGTGATCTGCCTGGACGTGCCGTCGGCCGGGGACGATCTGGCGAAGGTCGCCAACGAGGTGCGCGGTGAGGCATACCAGCTGGATCTGACCGGGGCCGACGCCGCGCAGCGGCTCGTCGAGCACGTCCGGGAGCGGCACGGCCGGCTCGACGTGCTGGTGCACAACGCCGGCATCACCCGCGACAAGACGCTGGCCAACATGGACCAGGCCCGCTGGGACAGCGTGCTCAAGGTCAACCTGATCGCCCCGGCGCACGTCACCGAGGCGCTGCTCGACGCGGGCCTGATCCCGGCGGGCGGCCGCATCGTCGGCGTGGCCTCGATCGCGGGTGTGGCGGGCAACCGCGGGCAGACCAACTACGCCGCCAGCAAGGCCGGCGTGATCGGCTGGGTACGCGCGCTCGCGCCGGTGCTCGCCGCGCAGGGCGTCACCGTGAACGCGGTCGCGCCCGGCTTCATCGAGACCGCGATGACCGCGAAGATGCCCGTGCTCATCCGCGAGGTGGGGCGGCGCATGAACAGCCTGTCGCAGGGCGGCCTGCCGGTCGACGTCGCCGAGACGGTGGCCTGGTTCGCCGCGCCCGGCTCGGCCGCCGTGACCGGCAACGTGGTGCGCGTCTGCGGCCAGTCGCTGCTGGGGGCCTGATGCCGAGTCTGCTGCGCGCCGCGCTGTCCGTGGTGCCGTTCCCCCGGCCCAGCACGCTGCCCGAGGACACGCTGACCGCCACGGTCACCGTCGACCCCGAGCATCTGGCCCGCTATCAGCGGGTCTGCGGGTTCCGGCTGAGCGATCGGCTGCCGGTCACGTACCCGCACGTGCTCGGCTTCGGGCTGCAGCTCGACCTGATGACCCGGCGCGACTTCCCGTTCCCGGTGGTCGGCGGGGTGCACGTGGCCAACCGGATCGAGCAGCACCGGCAGCTCACCGCGAGCGACGTCCTCGAACTCTCGGTCCACGCGCAAGATCTGCGCGAGCACCCGCGCGGACGGCAGTACGACGTGATCACCACGGCGGCGGTCGGCGGCGCGGTCGTGTGGCGGGACGTGTCCACCTACCTGCGCAAGGGCCCGTCGCAGACGCCGACGGCCGAGCGCCCGGCCCGCGAACCGGCCCCGGCGACCCCGCCGCATGCGACGTGGCGGGTGCCGACGTCGACCGGCACCGCGTACGCCGAAGCGTCGGGCGACCACAACCCGATCCACACCTCGTGGGTGGGCGCTCGGCTGTTCGGCTTCCCGAAACCCATCGCGCACGGCATGTGGAGCAAGGCCCGCTGCCTGGCCGCCCTGGAGGGACGCCTGCCCGACGCCTACACCGTGGACGTCTCCTTCAAGCTCCCGATCCTGCTCCCGGCCACAGTCGGCTTCACCTACACCGGCCGCGACCTCACCCTCCGCGACGCCCGCACCGCCAAACCCCACCTGGCCGGCACGATCACGGCGTGAGCGGCCCGGTCCGGTCGAAGAAGGCGCGGAGCATCGCGGCGGATTCGTCGGCCAGGACGCCGGAGTAGACCTCGGGGCGGTGGTTGAGTCGGCGGTCGCGGAGCACGTCCCAGAGCGAGCCGGCCGCGCCGGTCTTCGGCTCCCACGCGCCGAAGACCACCGTGGCGATCCGGGCCAGCACGATCGCGCCCGCGCACATGGTGCACGGCTCCAGGGTCACCACGATGGTGCAGCCCTCCAGCCGCCACTCGCCTCGCGCGGCCGCTGCGGCGCGCAGGGCGAGGATCTCGGCGTGCGCGGTCGGGTCATGGGCGGCCTCCCGCTCGTTGCGGCCGATCGCCAGCTCCGTGCCGTCGGGGGCGTACACGACCGCGCCGACCGGCACGTCCGCGCTGTCGTCGCAGCCCGCCGCGACGTCGAGGGCGCGGCGCATCCACTGCTCGTGCCGCGGCCGGGATCTCAAGACTCGCGCAGCTCCTCGACCTCGTCGCCGCAGCCGATCGCCTGGCACACCTCGGCGGTCACGTCGGCGGGCAGCAGCCCGTCGGTGGCGCAGAGGGCCAGTAGCTTGTGCGCGGAGACGCCGAGGTCGGCGAGCAGGTCGGCGTCGCCCACCGGGTCGGCGGTGGGGTCGGCGGCCGGGCGGTCCTCGTCGTCGTCGGCCGCCTCGACCTCCTCGATCTCCACGACCGGGGCCTCGACGTCGCTGAGCAGGAGCTTGCCGAGGCGGGACTCGTCGGCGAAGGCCGAGTCGGAGCCGAAGATCCGCAGGTCCTCACCCTCGTCGAGGCGCAGGATGACCAGGTAGGCGTCGTCGGACTCGACGAACATCAAGGAGACGTCGGCAGCCGGGTCGGCGTCGCGGAGCAGGTCGGCGACCTCGTCCACGTCTGCCGCGTCATGCAGGTCGAGTTCGCTGGCGGCCCAGCCGGACCGGCCCCGGACCACCGCGGCGGCGAAGTACGACACGGTCCCCCCAAATGGTGTCGATATGGGCCACGGGCGAATCACAGGTCACCCGTGAGTCGGTCATCCGGCGGGTGTCGCCGAGTGATGACCCTGATCTGACAACGACCAGTCAGCCCGCCAGTCGCCGACGCATCGCGATCAGCTCGCGGAGTTTGTCGGCCGCGACGGCTCTGCCGGCCCCCCGGACGGCACGCACGGTGCTGGCGGCGCTGCGCACGGCGGGGAGCTGGCGCTCGCGGCCGGTGCCTGTCGACAGCTCGGCGAGCAGCTGCAGACGCCGGCGACAACGGTCCGGGTCTGGCTGCTGCGGCGTCCACATACAGCCGAGAGTGCCGCGCGGGTGTGACCTCCGTCAAGTCCGGTAACGCGGTTGTTTGGCGACGCTGCGTGACCGCTGCTCCTCAGCGCGGTACCGGTGCCGAGGTTGTTTCTCGGGTTTAACACAAGGTCACTCACAGTGGCCAGGCTCCTCGACGGATCCACTCGGCGACTACGGAGAGTGCCGCCGCGGTCCAGGCGACACCGGTGGCCGCGGCAACGCCCGCGGCGACCCCGCGGTCGCCGTACCGGCTGAGGGCCAGCGCGGCCGCCCACGCGAACAGACCCGCGACCAGGGTCCAGGCGACGTAACCGCTCAGGGTCGCCCCGAACATGCCGAACGACAGCAGCCACACGCCCGCCGCCAGCGCCCCGGCGACGACCGCCCAGGGGCGCACCGGATGGGGTTCGCGCAGCGTGGGACGTGTCCGTGTCTGGGTCATGCCCGCTCCTCGCCGCGCCAGTCGACGCAACGACCGGCAGCCTGCCACCCGATCCGCCTGCTCACGCCCCTTCAACCGGCAGGAACGCCGTCACGGTACGGCGGTCCGCGGCGACCTCGCTGATCCAGCCGCCGGCGCGGCCCAGCCGCAGCAGCGTCTCCACCCGGACCGGGACCTGCTCGGGGCGGCCCGGCGCGGGCGGCCAGGCCCGCCGGGCGGCGTGCCCGTCCTGCGCCCAGTCCCGCACTGCGCGCAGCGGGTCGCGTCCCTCCAGGGCTTTGGCCGCGTCGTCCAGGCGGTCCTGCACGTCGGCGAGCGCGGCCAGCACCGCCGCGGCGTTGCCCCCGCACATCGCGGCCACCAGCTCCGGCCGGCTGCCCGCGACCCGGGTGCCGTCCCGGAACGAGCCCGCGGCCAGGGTCAGCGCGAGCGGGTCGGTGGCGGCCGTCGCGGCCAGGGCCAGTGCCAGCAGGTGCGGCACGTGGCTGATCGCGGCGACCGCGCGGTCGTGCTCGGCGCTCGTGGCCGGCACCACCCGAGCGCCCAGCGAGGTGACCAGACCGGCCACGGTGAGCCAGTCGTCCAGACCGGTCTGCTCGTCCAGGCACAGCACCCAGGCACAGCCGGTGAACAGGGCCGGATCGGCGGAGGCGAAGCCGGACACGGACTTGCCCGCCATCGGGTGCCCGCCGACGAACCCGGCGAGCGGGTTGGCCGCGCGGCGCAGCCGGGCCGCGACCGCCTCCCGCACCGGCCCCTTCACCGAGGTCACATCCGTGATCAGGCCGTGGTAGCCGCTGGCGACCAGCGCGTCGAGCACGTCGTCCAGGGCGGGCAGCGGCACCGCCAGCACCACCAGCCCCGCGTCGGCCGCGGCGTCGCGGATCGTCGCGGTGATCTGCCAGCGCTGCGCCGCGGGCACCCGGGCCGCCGCGCTGCGAGCCGTGGCCCGGGTCTCCGGGTCCGCGTCGAAGCCGAGCACGCGATGCCCGGCGGCGGACAGGGCGCGCATGAGTGATCCGCCGATGAGCCCGAGTCCGATCACCGCGATGTTCACACGCGCAGCCTGCCACACCGCGAGCGTGGGAGCGTCGGCCCGGTGGGTGCCTCGTTGGGCATGACGTGCTGAAATGTTCTGCATTGCGCAATATGACGGTGGCCGCCGCATTGGGCGTGCTGGTCTCACCGCTGGCCTTCACGGCCGTCGTCGCCGCCCCGGTCAACCCGGTCCCGGCTCCCTCGGTCACCTTCAACGGGGAGGTGCTCGCCACCACGTACTGGGGCAACACCATCTACGTCGGCGGCGACTTCACCTCGGCCACCAGCAACGGCAAGTCGGTCGGCAGGTCGCGGCTGGCGGCCGTCGACGCGCGCACCGGTGCGCTGCTGCCGTGGAACCCCGGCGCGGACGCCCGGGTCACCGCGCTGACCGCCGACTCCGGCGGTGTCTACGCCGCCGGGTCGTTCCACAAGGTCAACGGCGTCAGCCGGGACAACCTGGCGAAGATTAGCTCGTCGGGCGCGGTGGAGAGCACCTTCAAGCACTCGATTTCGGGTACGCCGTACGCCATCGCCGTCGGGCACGGCCGGGTCTACCTGGGCGGCTCCATCACCAGCGTGGACGGGCAGGAGCGCACCCGGGCCGCCGCGTTCGACGCGCGCTCCGGCGCGCTGGACCCGAACTGGCGGCCGCACGTCAACGACATCGTGCGCGCCCTGCTCGTCTCCTCCGACCGGGTCTACCTCGGCGGGCGCTTCAACGCGGTGAACTGGCTCAAGGGCACCGGCAAGGTGGCCGCGGTCGACCCGGCGCGGGGCGACGTCGACCTGGGCTTCTGGTCGCATGTCACGGCGATGGTGCACGACCTGGCGCTGGACGGCGGCACGCTGTATGCCGGGATCGACGGCGGCGGCGGCCGGGCCACCGCGATGGACCTGGCCGGCAACGCGAAGTGGACCATCACCACGGACGGCGACGTACAGGCGGTCGCGGTTCTCGACGGCACCGTCTACCTCGGCGGGCACTTCGACAACGTGTGCAAGAGCGCCAACGTCGGCCACAAGGGCGTCTGCCTCGACGGCTCGAACCGCCGGGTCAAGCTGGCCGCGGTGACCCTGTCCGGCGAGCTGCTGCCGTGGACCGCGAACGGCAACGGCTCGGTGGGGGTGAACACCCTCAGCGCGAACCGCGACCTGGGGCAGCTCGTCGCGGCAGGGGCGTACACCGCGATCAACGGCAACCAGCAGCGTCGTTTCGCCCTGTTCAACCTGGTCAGCCGCCCAGGCTTCCTGGACACCGGCTGGTGATCCGGACCGGGTCATGACGAAGGGCTCCCACCGTGTGGTGGGAGCCCTTCGTCGTGTGTGCGACTACTTGATGTTCTGGATCATGACCGCGATCAGGCCCGCCACCACCGGGGAGAGCACCACCAGACCGGCCTTCAGCTCGCCGAACGTGGTCTGGTCCAGCCCGAGCAGCTTCTCCAGCTTCGCCTTGTTCTCGGCCGCCTCGATCAGCTCGCCGGTCGCCACCTCGTCGAGCGAGAAGTGCCGCTCCAGGTAGAGCTGGCCGCGGCGGCGCAGGGTCGCCGCGGTCGGGGCGAACATCGCGCCCACCACGAACGAGGCGACCACTCCGGAGTAGAGCACCACGCCCTTGTCCAGCGCCGCGCCCCAGTCGAGCGCGGCCGCGTTGACCGCCATCACCAACAGCACCAGGATGCCGAGCTGGCTCATCATGCGCGCGCACATCCGGCGCAGCCGCAGCAGCGCGTCCAACTGCTGGCCGGGCGTGCCGGGCAACGGGTCCGCGACCACCTGCTTGACCGCGGCGAGCGTGGCCGCACTGGTCAACCCGCCGAAGATGGCCAGGGCGGACAGCGCCACCCCGCGGCTCGTCAGGTTGTCCGCGCCGCTGTCGCTGCGCAGCACGAACGGCGTCGCGTAGACCAGCGCCCCGGCGAGCACGAGCACGCTTCCCACGGAAAACCACACCCGCCGTTTGACGATGACGTGTAGGCGGCGCACCTCCGCCCACCGGGACAGGCCGAACCCGAATGCCTCCCCGGCGGCCGCGCCCAGCAGGGCCGCGACCACGACGAACGTCATCGGGTGCTTCGGACTGCTCCAGGCGATGCCCGCGCCGATCAGCGCTCCGACAAGCATGGTGAGCAGGCGGAAGTCGCCGATCGACCAGCCGCGTTCCTCGCGCGCCTCGGCCTCGTGCGCGGCGGCCACGACACCTCCGTGCGGGACGGACCGGGCCGGCTCGCCGTAGTCGAACGCCGCGACGAGGCCGCCGGACGGTCCGGCCGGCTCGGCGGGGTGGTGCGGGTCGGGCTGGCGTTGCTGGATCACGCGATACTCTCCCGTCGGCATCGGCTCGACCGGCATCCGGTCACTCCCCGGCGAACTGTGCGAACACCTCGTGCAGCACCTCGCGGCTCTTCTTGTGCAGCTCGTCGCCGGTCCACGACTCCTTGAGCTCGATGCTCCGTCCATCGTGGAGCTCGATCGTGGCACGGATCGGCACCTGCTTGACGATGGTCACCTTGCGGACCTCCTCGTACGGCACGAAGCGGTTCATCTCGGCGATCTTGGCCACCGGCATCGAGGCCATCATCGCCTTCATCCGCTTGGTGCCCTCGTCCTTGTCGCCCTTGGTCGGCACCGCGATCAGCCCGTTGTCGAGCACCAGCAGATCGGCCTCGCCGCCGTCGAAGGTGACGTTGCCCAGACCCGCGATGACGTCGCCGCCCCGGGCGGTGGCCGTCGCCTCCACCACCACCGCCGCCGTGATCTCGATGCCCAGCTCGCGAAGCTGGTCGACCGCCAGGGCCGTGGTCGCCGGAACGACCGCCAGCTGCGCGATCGGCGCGAGGTCCAGCGGCTTGCCGTCGAGGCCGAGCAGTTCGGCCGAGTCGGTCCACGACGCCTGCCAGGTCGCCCGGTCCGAGCGAACCGCGGCCAGCATCAGCAGCAGTTCCAGCACGTCGGCGAACTTGGCCGCGGCCTCCTTGCGGGTCGCGTTCTCGTAGAAGGCCTCGCCGAGTTCGCCCGCCCGGCCCGCGGCCATCGCGTCCATCACCTCGTACAGGCCGACCACCGGGCGGTTCATCTGCCGGGCCAGCTCGCGGAAGATGTTGTCGGCGGTCTTCTGCAGTCGGCGGCTCGCGGTCGCCGCGGTGAACTGCGGCCAGGGCAGCACCTGCCGCCCCTCGGTCCGCACCGAGAGCCGGTGCAGGTGGCCGCTCATCGTCGGCAGGTCGGGGATCAGGTCGGTGGCGCGGCGGCGGTCGTTGCTCGGCATGCCCTCGGGCAGCGCGTTGATGGCGGCGATGCGCACCGCCAGCGGCGGGTGGGTGTTCCAGCGCGAGCCGGTCTCCCGCTTGGCGGCCTCCGGACGCAGTCGCGCGATCTCCTCCTCGCGGGCTGCCAGCATCTCGCCGAAACCGGCGAACACGTTGTCCGGCAGCATGCCCAGCTCGGCCCCGGGGCCGACGTAGCGGTTCAGGTAGAACGCGTACGCCATGTCGACGACCGCGATCTCGGTCAGCGCCGCGACGGCGGCCTGCCGGCCCGCCAACCGCACCGAGGCGGCGTCGGCCTCCAGCTCCTGGCGGCGCGACACCGCGTTGTCCACCAGCAGGTATGCCCGCGCGTAGAGGCGGATCGGCCAGCCCGCGACGTTCCACTTGCCGATCCGGCCGATCGCGCCCTCCATGGCGATGCGCCCGCGGTAGGCCACCGCGCCCAGCCGCAGGTGCGCCTCGGAGTAGTGGCCCAGCTCGTGGGCGAGCACCGCGCGTAGCTGGTCGACGTTCAGCGCCTGCAGCACCGGCAGGCCGACGTAGAGGTAGCGGCGGCCCGGGATGAGCCCCAGCAGGCGGGAGTGTTCGGACACGGCGGCGTTGACCTCGGGCACGATGCGCAGCTCGTCCGGCGCCCGGGTGCCGACGCCCTCGGCCAGCCGGCGCACCTCGGCCCACAGCTGCGGGGCCTGGTCGGGGGTCACCACGACGCCGGGCATGGGCTCGTTCTTGAACCGGACCGCCTGCCACAGCGCCCAGCCGACACCGCCGACGATCGCGACGAACAGCGGCGCGGTCACCTTCACCGCCAGAGCCGCCGGGCCCACGGTGATCAGCCAGACGGCGAACGCCACCGAGGCCAGGAACTCCACCAGGACCAGTACGAAGAAGCCGATCAGCATCAGCACGCTGAACAGCGCGCGCATACCCGCTTTCATGGCACATCCCTCCCCGTGCGCCCGGACCGCTCGTGCCGCGGGCATCCCACCGCGTCACGCGGCGTGCCGGACCTTATCGCGGCCCCCTGACCGCGACAATCCCCTTCCCCGCCTGGGGTTTGCGGGCATGCGGCTAGCCTGGCGGGGTGAGCGGATCAGGTGGGCTGCGGAAGCTGCTGCGCGGGGACTGCCACGTGCACACCGACTGGTCCGACGGCGGCGACCCGCTGGAGGCGATGGTCGCCGCGGCGGCCGCGCAGGGCCACGACTACGTGGTGCTGACCGACCACTCGCCCCGGCTGACCATCGCGCACGGGCTGTCCGCGCAGCGGCTGCGCCGTCAGCTCGACGCGGTCGCGGCGGTGAACGAGGCGCTGGCGGGCACCGGGTTCCGGGTGCTGACCGGGATCGAGGTGGACATCCTGCCCGACGGCAGCCTCGACCAGGAGCCGGAGTTGCTGGCACAGCTCGACGTCGTGGTCGGCTCGGTGCACAGCGAGCTGCGCATGGACAAGCCGAAGATGACCCGGCGGCTGCTCGCCGCGCTCGCCCAGCCGCACCTGGACATCCTGGGCCACTGCACCGGCCGCAAGCTGCCCGTGGTGACCGACGCGCGGCACGCGTCCCGGGGCGGCGCGCCACGGCGGCGCGCTCCGAGCAGCTTCGACGTGGACGCGGTGTTCGCCGCGGCGGCCCGGCACGGCAAGGCCATCGAGATCAACTCTCGGCCGGACCGGCTCGACCCGCCGTCGAACCTGCTGCGCAAGGCGGCCAAGGTGGACGGCCTGCGCTTCGCGATCAACACCGACGCCCATGCCGTGGCGCAACTCGACTGGCTGGGCAACGGCTGCGCCCGCGCCGAGGCCGCCGGCATCACCGCCGACCGGATCGTGAACACGCTGCCCGCGGACGAGTTGCTGGCGTGGACCCGTACCCACCAGGCCTGACGAGCGCGCCCAGCCGCCGGCCCGCACCGGGCCCCACCACCGGGGCCCACGGCCTTGATCGCTCGACTTGCCAGGCAGGTGGGGGAATGGCCGGTCAAGATACGCACAGGTGCCGGGCAAGTCGAACAATCTTGGTGCGCCCCGCGCCCGCACTGCCCCGCACCGCGGCCCGCGCGGCCCGCGTGGGCGGGTCAGCGGCGGCGGGAGAGGGCGCCCTGGGCGACGGCCACGCCGACCAGCACGATCAGCGCGCCGACGGGCTGGTTCCAGTGCAGGGACTCACCCAGCACCAGGATGCCGAGCAGGGTGGCCACCACGGGGACGAGGTAGGTCACGTAGGCGGCGGTGGACGCGCCGGCGGCCGTGATCACCCGCATGTTCAGGGCGAACGCGATGCCGCTGCCGAACACCCCGAGCGCCACCACCGAGCCGATGACCGGCCAGGACAGGTCGGTGACCGCGGGCGGCGGGCCGGAGACCAGCAGGGCGGCGAGCACCGAGGCGAGTGCCGCAACCGCGGTCTGCACGAACGCGAGCGACACCCCGGACGGCCGCGTGCCGCCGAAGTCGCGGCCGGTGACGAAGCGCTTGAGGTACGGGATCGACACGCCATAGCAGGCGGCCGCCGCCCCGCACATGAGCTGCCCGCTCAGCGAGGACGCTCCGGCGTCGTGCCAGAAGCCGAGCACGACGAGCACACCCGCGAAGCCGAGCAGCAGGCCGGCCGCGGCGCGGGCGGTGAACTTCTCGGTGCGGAACACCAGCACCGCGAACGGCAGCACCCACAGCGCGGTGGTGGCGTTCCAGATGCCGGCGACCAGGCTGTCGACCCGTTCCTCGCCGTACGCGAAAAGGGTGAACGGCAGCGCCACGCCCACCACGCCCGGCAGCAGCATGTGACCCCACAGCCGGCGGTCGCCCGGCAGCCGCTGCCCCGCGATGAGCAGCAGCGCCAGCAGCGTCAACGCGCCGATGACGATCCGGCCGGCGGCCACCCAGGTCGGGTGCAGCTCCCGCACGCCGATCTTGATGAAGATGAAGCTGGAGCCCCAGATGACCGCGTTCGCCGCGAATGCGGGCAACCAGGCTGACCTGGTGGCGGACGCGATAGTGTCAGGAGCGATAGTGGTCGTCACCCCTGACACATTGCCAGAGTCGCCGGGTCCCGGGCCAGCGAGTTCCGGACATCGAACGGCTGATTCGCGCCACAACTAAGTCGCCTGCGCACGGTCGGTCCGGTCGGCTAGGTTTCCACGCATGGGACGAGTTGATGACCTGGCCGATCGCTATGTCGACGAGTGGGCGCCGCTGAGCCCCACCGGCGCCACCTATGTCGGTATCAGCGGCTACGACGACAAACTGGATGACCTCTCCGCGGACGGCTTCGCCGCCGGCGCCGACCTGGAACGCCGTACGCTGGCCGAACTCCGGTCGATCGAACCCGAGAACGAGCGCGAGTTCGTCGCCAAGGAAGCCATGGTCGAGCGGCTGGAGCTGGGCGTCGCCCGGTTCGACGCGGGCGAGGTGACCAGCGAGCTGAACGTGATCTCCAGCGCGCTGCACAACCTGCGGGCCACGTTCGACCTGATGTCCACCGACAGCGAGGAGGCGGTGGCGAACATCGCCGCCCGGCTCAACGCCTTCCCCACCGCGCTCGCGCAGTACCGGCAGACCCTGCTGGACGCCGCGCGCTCGGGCAAGGTCAGCGCGCGACGCCAGATCGAAGAGGTCGCCAAGCAGTGCGACATCTGGACCAGCGCCGACGGTGACGACTTCTACTTCGGCCTGGCCCGGCGCATCGAGGCCGACGGGGCGCTGCGCGCCGAGCTCGACCGCGGCGCGGCGGCCGCGAATGAGGCGACCCGCGAGTTCGGGGCGTTCCTGCGCACCGAGATGGCCCCGCTGGGCCGGGAGAAGGAGGCCGCCGGGCGCGAGCGCTACGAGCTGGCCTCGCAGTACTTCCTCGGCGCCCGGGTGGACCTGGACGAGACGTACGCCTGGGGCTTCGAGGAGCTGCACCGGCTGGAGACCGAGATGCGGGCCGTGTCCGCGGTCATCGCGGGTCCCGGCGCGTCGATCGACGAGGCGGTCGCCAAGCTCGACGCCGACCCGAAGTACCGGATCCAGGGCAAGGAGCAGTTCCGCGACTGGATGCAGCAGCTCGCCGAGAAGGCCATCAACGACCTGAACGGCACCCACTTCGACATCCCCGAGGCGATCCGGCGCATCGAGTGCTGCATCGCCCCGACCAGCGACGGCGGCATCTACTACACCGGCCCGAGCGAGGACTTCAGCCGTCCCGGCCGGATGTGGTGGGCGGTGCCGCAGGGCGTCAACGACTTCTCCACCTGGCGTGAGGTGACCACGGTCTACCACGAGGGCGCTCCGGGCCACCACCTGCAGGTAGCCCAGGCGGCGTACCAGGCGGACAAGCTCAACCGCTGGCAGCGGCTGCTGAGCTGGTCTTCGGGCCACGGCGAGGGCTGGGCGCTGTACAGCGAGCGCCTCATGGACGACCTCGGCTACCTGGCCGACCCGGCCGACAAGCTCGGCATGCTCGACGGGCAGGCGTTCCGGGCCGCCCGCGTGATCGTCGACATCGGTATGCACCTGGAGCTGGAGATCCCGCGCGACAACCCGTTCGGCTTCCACCCCGGTGAGCGGTGGACACCCGAGCTGGGCTGGGAGTTCCTGCGGGCGCACTGCCGGATCGGCGACGAGACGCTGCGCTTCGAGCTCAACCGCTACCTGGGTTGGCCGGGCCAGGCTCCTGCGTACAAGGTCGGCGAGCGGATCTGGCTGCAGGCTCGCGACGACGCCAAGGCCCGCAAGGGCGCGGCGTTCGACCTGCGTCAGTTCCACTCCGACGCGCTCGACCTCGGCTCGCTCGGCCTGGACCCGCTCCGCAAGGCCCTCGCCCGCCTCTGACCCGGGACAGGACGAAGGAAGGGCACCTTCTTATCGCTACGCGTATAAGAAGGTGCCCTTCCTGACATCGCCTGCGGGATGAGCTGGGCGGGCACGACCTGCGGAGTGTCGCCTCCCATCGGGTGGCCGCGCCTCGCGGCCGACCGCGCACGATCACGGCGTGGCCAGCGCCTCGGTCGGCGACAGGCGTGCGGCACGGATCGCCGGGTAGAGCCCGGCCACTCCGCCGATCAGCAAGGTGGCGCCCAGGCTGCCCAGGGTCGCCCAGGCCGGCACGACCCCGGGCCAGCCCTGGAGCAGGGCATAGGCCGCGGTGACCGCCCCGCCCAGCAACACCCCGCCGACTCCGCCAAGCGCCGCGAGCAGCAGCGATTCCGTGAGGAACTGGCCGCGTACCTGCCCCCGGGTCGCCCCGAGCGAGCGGCGCAACCCGATCTCGGCCCGCCGCTCCAGCACCGAGATGACCATCGTGTTGGCCACCCCAACGCCGCCGACCAGCAGCGCGACCGCGCCCAGCCCCAGCAGCAGCCCGGTGAACGCCTCGTCAGTGGCCTGCTGCGCGGCCAGCGCGTCCGACGGCCGGGACACCTTGACCTCGTTGGGGGCCTCCGGGTTCGCGGTCGCCGCGAGCACCTCGCGAACCGCCTCCACCTGCGACTCCGCCGATCGGGTGTAGACCGTGGTGGCGTGGCCGTCGAAGGCGAGGTAGGACTCGGCCGCAGGCCAGCCGACCAGCGCCGCGGTGTCCAGCTCGGCGGCCAACGGCACCGGCCGGAGGATGCCGACCACGGTGAACCAGCGGCCGCCCAGCCACACCTGCCGGTCCGGCCCCGCCTCGGTGACGCCGAGGCGGCCGGCCGCGGTCGCCCCCAGCACCGTCGCGGGGTAACGGGCCGTCGCCGCGTTGAGCCAGGCACCGTCGGCCAGTTCCGCGCCGACCGTGGCGGGCAGGTCCAGGTCCGTGGCGCGTACGCCCAGGCTGCCGCTCTCCGCCGGGGGTATCCGGTCGGTACGGTAGACCTTGGTGTCGATCCGGCCCACCGCGGACACGTCGGTGACCGGGCCGATCCGCTCGATCATCGTGGCCGCCTCCAGCGGCAGTTTCGCGTCCTGCCCGAACAGATTGCTACCCGGGCCGACGGTGAGCAGGTTGGTGCCGAGCCGGTCCAGGGTCCGGTCCAGCTCCGCCCGCGACGACGCGGAGATGCCGACGACGGCGACCATCGCCGCGATCCCGATGGCGATCCCCAGCGCGGACAGCAGCGCCCGGGTCGGCCGGGTACGCAGCCCGATCGCCCCCACCCGCACCAGATCCGCCCACCGCAGCCGCGGGGCGGCCAGGCCCGGCCCTCGCCCTTGATCATCGGACTTGCCTGGCACCTGTGCGTATCTTGACCGTCCTTTCACCCGGTTGCCTGGCAAGTCGGACGACCTTGGTGAGGCCGCCGCCCGAGTCGCGGCCGCCGAGCCGTCCGCGGGGGCGGGGGTGGTGTCGCGGGTGCTCATGTGCGGGCCTCGGTGATCAGCGCGCCGTCGCGTAAGGCGATCATGCGGGGAAAGGACGCGGCGATCTCCCGGTCGTGGGTGATCACGACCAGCGTGGTGCCCGCCGCGTTGAGTTCGCGCAGCAGGTCCAGGACCACTTCGCCGGAGTGCGAGTCCAGGTTGCCGGTGGGCTCGTCGGCCAGCAGCAGCGGCGGGTCGCCGACCACGGCCCGGGCGATGGCGACCCGCTGCCGCTCGCCGCCGGACAGCTCGTGCGGCCGATGGGTCAGCCGGTGCGCCAGCCCGACCCGGTCCAGCGCGGCGGTCGCCCGCTCCCGGCGCTCCCGCAGCGGCACGCCCGCATAGAGCAGTCCGTCGGCGACGTTGTCCACGCAGGACGTCCCCTGCGCGAGGTGGAACTGCTGGAACACGAACCCGATCCGGCTGCCGCGCAGCGCGGACAGCTGCCGGTCCGACAGCTTGGCCAGGTCGTACCCGTCGATCTCGACGCGGCCGCCGGACGGCCGGTCCAGCGCCCCGATCATGTGCAGCATCGTCGACTTGCCCGAGCCGGACGGCCCGACGATCGCGGCGGCCTCGCCGCGCTCGATCCGCAGACTCACCCCGGCCAAGGCGGTCACCCCGCCGGGGTAGACCTTGGCAACGTCACTGAGGGCGATCATCGCGCCGCCGGTGCCATCCGGCATCGCGGTGGTTCGGCTCGGCCGACCAGGGGGTACGCTGACCGCGACGGCAGCGGACCGGCCCGCCCGATCCGTGATGGCGCCGGTCATGACGGCATCCCGACGACCGCGCCCTCGGCCAGTCCGTCGCCGCTGACCTCGACCCGCCCGGCCGCGAACAGCCCGGTCTCCACGGCGACGATCCGGCTCCCGCCGCCCGCGACGACCTCGACGCCGTAGCCGCCCTCGGCCAGCGCGAGCAGCGCCGCCACCGGCACGGTCAGCACACCCGCACGGGTCTCCGCGGTGAAGTCGACGTCGACGGCCGCCTGGTGGAAGCCCTGCACCGCGTCGTTCGCGGTCAGTGCCACGGTGACCTCCAGGTTCGTCGTCGGATCGGCCCCGTTGACGCCCGGCGCGATGACGGTCTGCACCGCGCTGACCTTGCCGGGCACCCGCTTGCCGTCGGGCAGTTCGACCTCCACGGCCGCGCCGGCCACGGCCAGCCGCTCGTCGGCGACCTCCAGCTCCACCACGACGGCGCGGTCCACCCCGCTGCGGGTGAGGATCGGCGTGCCGGGCTGCACCAGGTCACCGACGGCCGCGCCGAGCGCGTCCACCCGCACCTGCCCGGCCGCGAACACGACCCGGCCCGGCTCGACCGTCCCGGTCTCCGGCAGGCCCAGGTCCTCCTGCCACCGCCGCACCGCGCTCGCCGTCGAGGCCGTGTACTCGCGGTCCACGGTGAAGCCGGTGTACCCGAGCGCCTTCAGGTTCTGCTCCAACTGCTTCACGTCCGTGCCCTCGGCCCCGTCGCGCAGCTGCCGATAGGCGGGCAGCGGCCCGTAAAGCAGCACCACCGGCTGGTCGTCGAGGCGGAACAGGGGCTTTCCCCGACCGATCACCGCGCCCTCCGCGGCCAGCCAGGTGACCGTGCCCGCGCTGCGCGCGCCGACGGTGTGCTCGGTGCCGTAGCCGAGGGTGCCGCTCTTCGTCTCGGTGTCGGACAGCGTCTGCCGGGTCACCGTGGCCGTCCCGGCCGGGCCCGACGCGGCCGCCTGCTCACCACCGGACAACCTGGGCAGGCCCACGGCCAGGCCCGCCGCGGCGGCGACCGCCAGCACGGCGACGCCACCGACCAGGTAGCGAGCCTTCACTTGCCACCGCCGCCCTTGAAGTCCGGCACGATCGCCCGGCACTTCTCCAGCGCCTTGGTGAAGGCCGGGCTGGTACGCC
This sequence comes from Catellatospora sp. NPDC049111, assembly GCF_040648615.1. Classification (NCBI taxonomy): domain Bacteria; kingdom Bacillati; phylum Actinomycetota; class Actinomycetes; order Micromonosporales; family Micromonosporaceae; genus Catellatospora; species Catellatospora sp. NPDC049111. Next base: position 41,812 of record NZ_JBEZEB010000003.1, read on the forward strand.
ACTGGCCGAGCGCACCGTCCAGCCGCAGCTTGCCGGTGTCGTCGGGCTCCGGGAACTCCGGCACCCCGTTCTCGCGCATGCACTTGGCGAAGGCCCGCAGCTTCTCCACCTGCTCGGGGTCGAACTGCACCGCCTCGCCACCGTTGGGCAGCAGCGTCTTGCACGCCTCCATCGCGGGCTGCAGCTTGTCCTTGTCGATCTTCGCGAGGTCGGCCCGCATCTGGTCACCCGGCTCGGGGTCGGGCATGTCCACGCCGTGCTCGCGCATGCAGGCGGCGAACTTCCGTCCCTGCTCCTGCTTGTCCAGCACCGCCGCCGAGGCCGACGCGCGGACCCCGCCCGCGGTCGCCACGCCCTCGTCCTTCGTCCCGCCGCACGCCGCCAGCGCCGGCACACACGCCAGCACCGCCGCGACGGCCATCACTCTCATCCTCATGCCGCCATCAGACCGGCCCTCGCATAACCCCCACGTAAACCCGCGACCGGACGCCCGGCCGCGGTGATCGTCCGACTTGCCGGGCAGGTGGGCGAATCTTGAGCGCCGATACGCCCGGTTGCCAGGCAAGTCGGGCGATCATGATCTTGGTTATGCGGGGGTTACCCGGGGGCGGGCATCATTGCCGGGTGCGGGTGCTGGTGGTGGAGGACGAGGACGTGCTGGCCGACGCCGTGGCCGAGTGGCTGCGGCGGGAGGCCTTCGCGGTCGACGTGGCGTACGACGGTGACGCGGCACACGAACGGCTCGCGGTGAACCCGTACGACGTGGTGGTCCTCGATCGTGATCTGCCTGGGGTGCCCGGGGACGAGCTGTGCCGCCAGATCTCCGATCGGCTGCCGCAGACGCGGGTGCTGATGCTGACCGCGGCGGCGGCCGTACGCGAGCGTGTCGCAGGGCTGGCCCTGGGCGCGGACGACTACCTGGTCAAGCCGTTCGCGATGGTCGAACTGGCGGCGCGGGTGCACGCGCTGGCGCGGCGGGCGGTCGCGAAGAACCCGGCCGTGCTGCAGCGGGCCGGCATCGTGCTCGACCCGGCCCGGCGCACCGCCGAACGCGGCGGCCGCGACCTCGGCCTGGCCCGCAAGGAGTTCGCGGTGCTGGCCGAGCTGCTGCGCGCCGACGGGGCCGTGGTCTCCGCCGAGCAACTGCTCGAACGGGCCTGGGACGAGCACATCGACCCGTTCACCAACGTGGTACGGGTGACCGTGATGAAGCTGCGCCGCAAGCTCGGCGAGCCGCAGCCCATCGAGACCGTCGCCGGAGTGGGGTACCGCATACCGTGAACAGGCTGACCATCCGCGCCCGGCTGACCCTGCTGTACGTCGTGCTGTTCACCGTCGCCGGGCTGGCCCTGCTGGCCATCACGTATTTCCTGGTGCGGTGGCAGATGAACGCCAACCCGTTCGACACCAAGCTGATCGTCACCGACCTGCTGAAGACCGGCGGCGACTTCAAGGCGCTACGCGAGCTGCTGCAGGCCAAGACCGAGGAGTCCAACAACGCGACCCTCACCACGCTGCTCACCCAGGGCGGCATCGCGCTCGCCCTGGTGCTGACCGCCGCGACCGGTGTCGCCTGGGTGCTCGCCGGACGAGCCCTGCAGCCGCTGCACCGAATCACGGCGACCGCGGGCCGCATCGCGGCGAGCGCCGGGGGCCGCGGGCTGCACGAGCGGATCGCGCTGCAGGGGCCGAAGGACGAGGTCAAGCAGCTCGCCGACACGTTCGACGCGATGCTGAGCCGGCTCGACCACTCCTTCGACGGCCAGCGGCGCTTCGTCGCGAACGCGTCGCACGAGCTGCGTACGCCGCTGGCGCTGAACCGGGCGCTGGTGGAGCTGGCCATCACCCGCCCCGAGGCCAGCGCCGACGCGCGGCAGCTCGGCGACGCCCTGCTGAAGGTCAACGAGCGCCACGAGCGGCTCATCGACGGGCTGCTGATGCTCGCCGACAGCGAGCACGAGGTGGCCGAGCAGACCTCGGTCGACCTGGCCGACGTCGCCGAGTACGTGCTGGAGGCGCTGCCGTCCGGTGGCCCCGTGGTGACCAGCCTGCTCGACCCGGCCCCGGTCACCGGGGACCCGGTGCTGCTGGAGCGGCTGGTGCAGAACCTGGTCGAGAACGCTGTCCGGCACAACGTGCCGGACGGGTGGTTGCGAGTCGAGACGGCCACCGTGGACGGGCGGGCCAGGCTGGTGGTGGCGAACAGCGGGCCGGTCGTGCCGGCGTACGAGCTGGAATCGATCTTCCAGCCGTTCCGCCGCCTCGGCCGGGAGCGGGTCGGCGGCCCGTCCCGCGGCCTAGGCCTGGGTCTGTCCATCGTGCGCGCCATCGCCCAGGCCCACCGCGGCACCGTCACCGCCACCCCCCGCCCCGGCGGCGGCCTGACCCTCACCACCACCCTCTGAGCCGCGCTAGATCGTTCGATATGCCTGGCAAGTGGGCGAATGGATGCTCAAGATACGCACACCTGCCAGGCAACTCGAAAGATCATGAGCCCGGGGCCGTGATGGTGGTGGCGGTGACGGTGGTGTCGGAGGTGGTGCCCTGGACGGTGATCTCGGTGCCGGCGGCCAGGTCCTTGAGGGTGGACTTCTTGGTGGTCTGGACCGTGGTGGTGTCGCCGGTCTTGACGGTGAGCAGGCGGCCGTCGGAGGTCTCCAGGTAGACGGTGGTGCCGTCGACCAGCTTGATCTTTCCTGTGATCGGCGCGGCGGCCGGCTGCTGACCGCCCTGCTGGCCGCCCGGGAACCCGCCCTGCTGTCCGCCGGGGAAGGCGCCGTTGCCGCCGCGGAGACCGCCCGGCCGGTTGCCGGTGGCTCCGCCGGGAGCCGCGCTACTGGCGGCGGGCGTGCCGAAGTTCTGCTGGACCTGGATGCCGGCGAGAAAGCCGCCGCAGGTCAGCACCAGCGCGAGCAGGGTGCCCGTGCTGCGGGTCAGCCACGGGCCGCGTTTGGCCTTCGCCAGGCCCGCCACCAGGTCGTCCATCGGCGCTTCCACGGAGATGTCCGACTCCTGCGTACGGATCGCGTGCTTCATGAGGTTCAGGGCTCCTTACTCGTACCGCAGGGCGTCGATGGGGCGTAGGCCGGCCGCCCGGCTGGCGGGGTAGCTGCCGAAGAACAGGCCGATCGCCACGCAGACGCCCAGCGCCAGGACGACCGAGTCCGGCATGACCACCGGTTTGATGCCGACGATCTCGAAGTTCGCGCCGATCAGCGCCGCCGCGACCCCTAACCCGCCGCCGGCGAGGCTGAGCAGCGTCGCCTCGATCAGGAACTGGGTGAGGATGACCCGGCGCGGCGCGCCCAGCGCCTTGCGGATGCCGATCTCCCGGGTCCGTTCGGTCACCGAGACCATCATGATGTTGGTGATGCCGATACCGCCCACGACCAGCGAGATTCCGGCGACCGCGCCCAGCAGCACGGTGAACGTCTCGGCGGTCGCGGTGCGGGTCTCCAGCAGCTGAGAGGCATCCCTGATCTGGTACGGCGTGCTGCTCGCGCCGTCCGCGACGTGCATCTTCGCGTTGAGGATCGCGGTGATCTCGGCCTTCGCCGCGGCCACGGCGTCCGCGTTCACCGCCTCGACGGTGATCGACGAGACGGGCCCGTACCCGGTGAGCGAGCGCTGCACCGCGGGCAGTGGCGCGATCGCCACGTCGTCGGGGTCGTTGAACCCGGTCGAGCCCTTCTTCGCCAGCACGCCGATCACCGAGTAGATCTGCCCGGCGATGCCGATCCGCTGCCCGACCGGGTCCACGGTGCCGAACAGCTCCTCGGCGGTGGTCGGCCCGAGCACCACGACCCGCGCGGCCTGGTCCACGTCCTCCTCGGTGAACCCCGACCCGGTCGCCACCACGCTGTTGGACGCCTCGAAGTAGCTCGGGTACGTGCCGATCACCGAGTTGACGTCGTACGACGCGTCGCCGAAGGTCAGCGTCTGCGCGCTGCTCACCACCGGCGAGACGCTCTTGACGTCGGGCGCGGACTCCTTGTCCTGCAGCGCCTTGACGATGTCGAGGGTCAGGTCGGTGCGGTAACCGGTGTTCCCGCCGCCCCGCCCGCCCTGCACGGTCAGCGTGTTCGTGCCGAGCGCGGCGAGGCTGTCCTCGACCTGCTTGGCCGAGCCGTTGCCGACCGCGACCAGCAGGATCACCGCCGCGACGCCGATCAGGATGCCCAGCACGGTCAGGCCCGAACGCAGCTTGTTGGCGGCCACCCCGCGCAACGCGAACCCGAAGATCTCGAAGACACTCATGCGGGGACCCCCACGGGCGCGATGTCACGGCGGCGGACGTCGGAGACGACCAGGCCGTCGACGAGGCGGATGGTGCGGTGGGCATGGGCGGCGACCTCGTCCTCGTGCGTGATCAGCACGATGGTGCGGCCCTGCGCGTTCAGCCCGTCCAGGATGCTCAGCACGTCCTTCGTGGACCGGCTGTCCAGGTTGCCGGTCGGCTCGTCGGCCAGCAGCAGTGCCGGTTGGCTGACCAGTGCGCGGGCCACCGCGACGCGCTGCTGCTGGCCGCCGGATAGCTGGTTCGGGTCGTGGTCGGCCCGGTTGGCCAGGCCCACCATGTCCAGCGCGGCGAGCGCCCGCTCGCGGCGCACCGCCGGTTTGATTCCGGCGTACGCGAGCGGCAGCTCCACGTTGGCCAGCGCGCTGGTCCGGGCGATCAGGTTGAACGACTGGAACACGAACCCGATCCGGCGGTTGCGCACCAGCGCCAGCTGCGACTCGTTCAGCTCGCTGACGTCCACCCCGTCCAGCCGGTACGTGCCCGAGGTGGGCACGTCCAGGCAGCCGAGGATGTTCATCAGCGTGGACTTGCCGGAGCCCGAGGAGCCCATGATGGCGACGTAGTCGCCGGGCGCGACGGTCAGCGAAACCCCCGCGAGGGCGTGCACCGCCGTCTCACCCTCGCCGTACGTCTTGACCAGGTCGACGACCTCCAGCACAGGCCGTTGCCCGCGGCCGGGGGCTGTCATCGCCCACCACCGCCGCCACCGGGGCGGTTGCCGGTGTTACCACCGAAGCCGCCGCCGGTGAAGCCGCCCGGCCCGCCGCCCGGGAACTGCTGCTGGTTGCCGGTGCCGCTGGTCACCGTGGCCAGCACGACCTGCTCACCGACGCTCACCCCGGACACGACCACGGTGTACGCGTCGCCCTTGAGCCCGATCTCGACGGCCCGGGTCTCCTGCACGCCGTCCTTAACCACGGTCACCGTGGTCCGGCCGCCGGCCGTGCGCACCGCCGCGGCGGGCACGTAGACCGCGTCGGCCACCTCGTCCACGGTCACCGACAGGCTCACCGTCTGCCCCAGCCGGGTGCCCTCCGGGATGCTGTCCAGCAGCACCTCGATCGGGTACGTCACCGTGTTCCCGCTGGACGCGGTCGGTGAGATGGCCGAGACCATGCCGGTAGCGGAGGCACCGGTCAACGCGTTCCAGGTGACCTTGGCCGACTGCCCGACCTTGAGCCGGGTCGCGTCCGCCTCGGCGACCCCGGCCGTGACCTGGAGCTTCGTCAGGTCGGCGAGCTGCACGAACCCGGACCCGCTCGACGAAGAGGACGACGAGCCGTTGCCGCCGCCGGACGAACCGCCCGAGGAGCCGCCGACCGCGCCGCTGATCGCCACCACCGTGCCGGCCATCGGGGCCTTGAGCACCGTGCCGTCGACCGCGCGCTGCGCCGCGGCCAGCGCCGACTCCGCCTGGTCCACCTGGTTCTCGGCGTTGGCGATGCTGCTGTCGTCGCCGCTGTCCTCGGCCCGGTCCAGCGCGTCCCGCGCCGCGTCGAGGTTGCGCGCAGCGGTCTGGCGGCTCTCCTTGACCTCGGTCGCGTCGACCGTCGCCAGCACCGCGCCCTTGGCGACCCGGTCGCCCACCTTCACCTTGATGGCGGTCACGGTGCCGCCGGTGGCGAAGTCGGCCGACATGAGGTTCGCCGACTCGATCGACCCGTCGGCGGTGACCGTCGCGGTCACCGTGCCCTGGGCCACCGCCACCGTGCGCGTCGTGTTCGCCCCGGCCGGCGCCGCGTCTCCGCTGATCATGAAGTACGCCCAGGTGCCGCCACCGACCAGCAGCAGCCCGAGGGCGCTGTTGAGCAGGGTGGTCCGCCCGAGCGGGATGGCTCGCCGCAATCGCATGGCACGCATCGTCGCGAGCCGCCCTCGACGCGACCTCCGGCCAACCTCGGAATGAGCTTGGAGCTGCGAGCTGCGCCGAGCCACGTCTCACGTCGCGTCGGCACCCCGGCCCGTTGCGCGAGTGGGTACCTCGTGGTCGGCTTACGTCTTTTTTGATGTGGGCACATCAAAAATGATGTAAGCGCGCCGTGGCACATGTGCCCGCAGGGCAGGCTCCGAACACCGCCCGCGCCCGCAGCTGCGCTGATCCGGCGGCGGGGCACCCTGGGTGCGATGCCGTCAGGTGTCCAGTGGAAGCAGGACGCGGAACGTCGAGCCGACTCCCGGCGACGTGGCCAGTTCGATGCGGCCGCCGTGGGCTTTCACGATCGCCGAGGCGATGGCCAGACCCAGGCCGGCGCCACCGTGGCTGCGGGCCCGGTGCGGGTCGGCGCGGTAGAGGCGTTCGAAGATGCGGGCGGCGTGCTCGGGCGGCACCCCGGGCCCGGAGTCCTCGACCTCGATCACGGCGACCGGCAGGTCCGGGCCCAGGTCGGCGCCCACCGCGGCGACCACGGGGCCGCTGTCGCGGGCCATCGGCAGCTCGAACACCTCGTCGGCGGGCTCACCACCGCGATGGCTCACCCGCAGGGTGACCCGGGCGTCAGGCGGGGTGTGCTGGAGCGCGTTCGCCACCAGGTTCGTCACGACCTGGCGCAGCCGGTGCTCGTCACCCTGCACGCTGACCGGCTCGAACCCGGCCAGTTCCACGTTGCGGCCCGGGGTGCGCACGTGCGCGTCGCGGACCGTGTCGGCCGCGACCGCCAGCAGGTCGACGCGGGACTGCTGCAGCGGGCGCTCCTCGTCCAGCGCGGCCAGCAGCAGCAGGTCCTCGACCAGCAGGCCCATCCGCGCGGCCTCCTGCTCGATGCGGGACATGGTCTCGTCCAGCTCCGCGCCGGGCGGCGCGCCACCGCGGCGGTACAGCTCGGCGAAGCCCCGGATCGAGGTGAGCGGGGTGCGCAACTCATGTGAGGCGTCCGCGAGGAACTGGCGCAATCGTTGTTCGGAGGCGGCCCGCGCGGTCACCGCCGCCTCGATGCGCGACAACATGGTGTTCAGCGCCAGGCCGAGGCGGCCGGGTTCGGTGTGCGGGTCGGGGTCGGGCACGCGGGCGGTCAGGTCGCCGCCGGCGATCTGCGCCGCGGCGTGCTCCATGTTGGTCAGCGGCCGCAGCCCGATCCGGACCACGGTGTACGCCGCGAAGCCCAGCACCAGCAGCACCAGCGCGCCGACGCCCAGCCCGATGAGCAGCATCAGGTTCGCGGTGGCGGCGACCCGGTCGAGCGAGATGGCACCGACCCGGAACTCCCCGTCGAACGTACGGTTCACCACGACCCGGAACTTCTGGCCCGACGTGTTCTCGACGGTGAACGGCGCCTTCGTGTTCTCGGCCGGGAACGGCTTGCCCGGCTCCCGGCCGATGGCCGGCCCGGCGTTGTCCTGCAACTGTGCGAGCGTCAGCACGGGAAGGTCGGCCAGCGCGATCCCGTTGGTGGCACAGCGCTGCAACCGGCCGTCGGCGCTGTACAGCAGGCCCGCGGCGTCGTCGCCGACCGGTGGCACCCCGCGGTTGGTGCCCGTCTCGGGTGTCTCGCAGACGACCTTGGCCGTGGGCGTCTGCCCGGACGGGCTCGCGCTGTTCGACGGGCTCGGCTGCGGCGTGGGCGTGGCGGCGGGACGGCCGGGCTGCTGGCTGGGCGCCGAACCCCAGCCGGAAGGATTTCCCCGCCCCTGGCCCCACGCGATCGGCAGTCGGCGCAGGTCCTCGTCGAGCTGCTGGGCCAGGTAGTGGCGCAGCGTCGTGGCGGCGACGAAGTCGGTGACGAGCAGGGCCACCCCGGCGAGCGCGACCACCGCGACCACCATCCGGGTGCGCAGGGTCCATCGCCGCCACGGTGGGCGGATCATTCCTGGCCACCTCGGGGCAGCCGCAGCGCGTACCCGACACCACGCACGGTGTGGATCAGCGGCGGATCCCACTTGTCGACCTTCTTGCGCAGGTAGTAGACGTACGACTCGACGATGCGTCCGTCGCCGCCGAAGTCGTAGCTCCACACCCGGTCCAGGATCTGCGCCTTGGAGACCACCCGGCCCGCGTTGACGAGCAGGTAGCGCAGCAGGTTGAACTCGGTCGGGGACAGGTCGACGAGCTTGCCGCCGCGGCGCACCTCGTGCGCGTCCTCGTGCAGCTCCAGGTCGGCGTAGCGCAGCACACCGCTGTCGGCCTGCTCGCCGCCGGGGCGGCTGCGCCGCAGGATGGCCCGGATGCGCAGCACGACCTCCTCCAGGCTGAACGGCTTGGTGACGTAGTCGTCCGCGCCGACGGTCAGCCCGGAGATCCGGTCCTCCACGGAGTGCCGGGCGGTCAGGAACAGCACCGGCACCAGGGCGTTGTCTGGCCCGCGGCCGTCGGCGCGCAGCTGCCGGGCGACCTCGAAGCCGTCCAGGTCGGGCAGCATCACGTCGAGCACGACCAGGTCGGGCTGGAACTCCTCGGCCGCGATGAGCGCGTCCCGGCCGGTGTGCGCGACCCGCACGTCGAACTCGACCAGGCGCAGCGTGGCCGACAGCAGCGCGCAGATGTTGGCCTCGTCGTCGACGACCAGCACCCTGGTCCGTGCCCGCTCCTGCTGCTGCGTCACCGTCAGCTCCCTGCTACCTCGTCACTGCCTGTGAGCTCGTTGTATCCGTCCTACCTCGGAGAATCCTGAGAACACCGTCGGAACCCCGTGTATGTCACCAAGATCGCTTAGGGCGGCGGCGTCAGGAGCGGGCGTTGAGGCGTACGGTCTCGTTCTCGGTGAGGCCGGAGAGGATCTCCACGTCACCGTCTCCGCGCAGGCCGATGCCCACGGTGCGGGTGGTGCCGTCGGGAAGCTTCACCTCGCCGGTCCCGTCACCCGTGACCCGGACGGCGGATTGGGGCAGGAGGAGGCCTTCGGCTCGGTCCAGCACGACGCCGGCGGTGGCGCTCTGGCCGATGAGCAGGCCTTCCGGTGCTCCATCGAAGGCGAGTAGCACGTGGTAGCGGACCAGGGTGCCGGACGCGGTGCCGGTGGCGGCGACCTGCGCGATCGTGGCGGGCAGGGTCTCGTCCGGGCGGTTGGCCAGGGTCACCGTGGCGGGCTGGCCGACGGCCAGGCTCACCGCGTCGGCCTCGGCGAACTCGGCCTCGACCATCATCGTGGCGACGACGCCGAGCGTGATGAAGGTCCCTGTGCTCACCTTGTCGCCCGCCTTGCCGCCGACGCTGAGCACCTTCGCGGCCACGGGGGCCGTGATGGTCGTACCGGCCAGGTAACGCTCGGCCTTGGCCAGGTCTGCCTCGGCCCTGTTCACCGCGACCTGCGCGGAGTAGATCGCGTCCCCGCCGCTGCCGCGCCCGCCGGCGCCGTTCGAGGACCCGCCGTTCGACGAGCCGCCGGACGAGCAGGTGCCGGAACCGGTGCTCGGTGCGGGTGTGCGGGACGGAGCGGCGGTCGGCCTGGGGGAGGTGGACGCCGACGGCGACGGCGACGGGCTGCTCGACGGCGAAGGGGACGGTGAGGCCGTGGCGCTGACCGTGGTCGACGCGCTCGCCGTGGTCCGGTGGGTGACGAGCACGGCCGTCACGGCACTGACCGAACCGTCGGCCGGAGCGCCGTACGCCGCGCCGCGCGCCGAGGTGCAGCCCGTCGAGCTGTCCTCGCTGTCGGTGGCGGCCACGGCGTCGGTCAGCGCCTGCTCGGCCTCGGACAGCGCGTTGACCGCGTCGTCGCGGGCCTCGCGGGCGTCGGCGTCGTCGATCGTCGCGAGGTCCTGCCCGACCGCGACCTCGTCACCGGGCTTGACCAGGACCGAGGTGAGCGTGCCGGCGACGGAGAAGGCCAGCTCACGGCTGGCGACCGGGGACACCTTGCCCGATGCCGCGACAGATGAGGTGACTTCGCCCCGCTGCACGGCGGCCGTCGCCGCGGCCGCCGGGGCCGGGTCACCGCCCTGCACCGCGACCACCGTCACGACCGCGGCGGAGATGAGCACCGCCGCGCCCGCGGCCACCCATCGCCGCCGTCTTGCGCGCACCACGAACGTCATGGCCGGGAGTCTCGCGGCCGCCGCTCGGTGATCGCTTCAGCTAACCTCGGAGCCACCTCAAAGCCGTCACTCCCAGCCCATTCTGAGGTTCGGTCGAGCAAGCCCCGAGCCCGGGCGCGCAGGCTCGCGCCCGTGAAGACGCCGATGAGACAGACCCGCGCGGCCCTCACCGCCGCCGTCGCGATCGCCGTACTCGGCCTCGCCGCGGCCTGCGGTTCCGCCGACGACCCCGCCGGCCCGCCCGCGTCCGGCACCGAGCCGAACGGGTTCGCCGCGTACGCCGCGTGTCTGAAGGAGCAGGGGATCACCCTGCCGGAAGGCTTCGGCCAGGGGCAGGGCCAGGGCAGACCGTCCGGCATGCCGACTGCTCGGCCGTCGGGCTTCCCGAGCGGCCGGCCGACGGTGCGTCCGAGTGGGCAGCCGGGAGGTTTCGGCGGCCCCGGCGGGGGTATGCGGGCACCGGACGGCGTGGACGCCGAGAAGTGGCAGCAGGCACAGCAGGCTTGCGCAGCGGTACGCCCCAGCGGCGGACCCGGTGGCGGCTTCGGTGGCAACCGGGGCGACAACGGGGCCAACGCGGCGTACCGCAACTGCCTCGCTGAACGCGGTGTGGAGTTCACACCCGGGCAGCAGCTCGCGACCGCCGATCCGAAGGTGGCGGCGGCGATGCAGGCCTGTGCCGTGCTTCGCCCCACCACCGCGCCGAGCCCGGCGGCGAGCTGACCGTAATCTCCCAGCCCGCCGGGCTGGTGTGGACCGGAGCCGGTCCTGGCGGTGCCGTCCCCCCGTGCGGCACCGCCGGACCGGCTCCCCGAAGACGAAGGGCGCTCACCGCGGTGAGCGCCCTTCTCGCGTGCGGGGTCAGGCCGGGGGCCGCCAGGACACCCCGCGCATGAGCTGGTCCGCGCCGAGCCAGACGGCGTTCATCAGGCGGGTCGCCGTACGCCCCGGGTCTTCGTCGGGGTGGTCGGCGAGCCAGTCGGCGAGCGACTCGCTCGCGCCGACCAGCGTCAGCGCCATCGCGGTCAGGTCGTCGGGTTTGACCTGCCGCCCCTCCAGGCGCAGCGCGCAGTCGAGCCGGTCGGTGATCACCTCGACCACGGACTCGCGCATCGCCGCGACCTCCACTGAGAACGGCTGCTGGGTGCGGGCCTGCCGGTAGAGCACCGACCAGCCGTCGCGATGCGCGCCGACGAACTCGAAGAAACCTTTGAGCCCTCGCCACAGTTGCTGGTCCGGAGGGAGGGTGGGATCGGCCGCGGCGGCCAGGCCGGCGACCAGGCGCGCCGACTCGCGGCGCAGGCAGGCGATGAACAGTTCCTCCTTGGTGCCCAGGTACGCGTACACCATCGGTTTGGACACGCCGGACAGCTCGGCGATCTCGTCCATGTTGGCGTGGTGGAAGCCCCGGCGGGAGAACACCAGCACGGCGGCGTCGAGCATCTGCTGCTCACGCTCCGCGCGGGGCACCCGGCCGCGGGGCGTGTCCGCGGGACGGGCCGCGGCCGGCGCGTCGTCGCCTGAGGGAAGTGAGCTGTTCTGCACCTTGCCAGCCTACCTACTCCGTCGTAAGGTTACGCACGAGTAAGTTTCAATGGTTATGGAGGACATCATGGCCGAGTTCAACCTGTCCGACTTCAGCTCGCTCGACCCGGCGCAGTTCGCCTCGCTGGTCAAGAACGCCTCCGACGCCCAGCTGAACGAGGTGCTCGGCGGCGACCTGCGGACCAAGGTGCTGGACGAGATCTTCCGCCGGATGCCCGGCCTGTTCCGCCCCGAGCGCGCGGGCAACACCGAGGCGGTCATCCACTGGATCATCACGGGCGCGCCCGGCGGCGGCTCGGACACCTACGAGCTGGTCATCGCCAACGGCGCCTGCGCACTTTCGGAGACGCCGTCGCACGAGCCGAAGCTCGCCGTGACGGTCGGCCCGGCCGACTTCCTCAAGCTCGTCTCCGGCAACGGCAACCCCGTCATGATGTTCATGAGCGGCAAGCTGAAGGCCAAGGGCGACCTGGCCCTGGCCGCCAACATCGCCAACCTCTTCAACATCCCGAAGGCCTGAGCATGACCGCCCCCCTCAGGCGGGATACGCCCCGGACGGGGGCATAAGACGTGGAGTTCTCGCTTGATCTGAACGAGGAGCAGCGGGATCTGCGGGACTGGGTGCACGGCTTCGCCGAGCAGGTCGTGCGCCCGGCCGCCGCGGAGTGGGACGAGCGAGAGGAGACTCCCTGGCCCGTCATCGCGGAAGCCGCCAAGATCGGCCTGTACGACTTCGAGTTCCTCGCGAACCTCTGGGCGGACCCGAGCGGCCTGTCCATGTGCATCGCCAGCGAGGAGCTGTTCTGGGGCGACGCCGGTATCGGCCTGGCCATCATGGGCACCTCGCTGGCGGTCGCCGGGATCTTCGGCTCCGGCACCCCCGAGCAGATGGCCGAGTGGGTGCCGCAGTGCTTCGGCACCAAGGAGGACCCGAAGGTCGCCGCGTTCTGCTCGACCGAGCCCGAGGCCGGCTCCGACGTGGGCGCGATGCGCACCCGCGCGGTGTACGACCAGGCCACCGACGAGTGGGTGCTGACCGGGCAGAAGGCGTACGCCACCAACGGCGGCATCGCCAACGTGCACGTGGTCACCGCCGTCGTCGACCCGGAGCTCGGCTCGCGCGGGCAGGCCGGCTTCATCGTGCCGCCGGGCAGCAAGGGCCTGCACACCGCCCGCAAGCTGCGCAAGCTCGGCATCCGCGCCTCGCACACGGCCGACGTGTTCCTCGACGAGGTCCGGGTGCCTGGCAACTGCGTGCTCGGCGGCAAGGACCGGCTCGACGAACGGCTCGCGCGGGCCCGCGCGGGGCAGCGCTCCTCGGGGCAGGCCTCGATGCGCACGTTCGAGCTGTCCCGGCCCGCGGTCGGCGCGCAGGCGCTGGGCATCGCGCGGGCGGCGTACGAGTACGCGCTGGAGTACGCCAAGACGCGGGTGCAGTTCGGCAAGCCGATCGTGGAGAACCAGGCGGTCGCGTTCGCGCTGGCCGACATGCGCATGGAGATCGACGCCGCGCGGCTGCTGGTGTACCGGGCGGCCTGGATGGGCCGCAACAACCGGCCCTTCACGGCGGGCGAGGGCTCGATGTCCAAGCTGAAGGCCGGCGAGGTCGCGGTGTCGGTGACCGAGAAGGCGCTGCAGATCCTGGGCGGCGCGGGCTACCTGCGCGAGCACCCGGTGGAGCGGTGGTACCGGGACGCCAAGATCTACACGATCTTCGAGGGCACGAGCGAGATCCAGCGCCTGGTGATCGCCCGCGCCATCACCGGGGCCTCACTGCGCTGACTCTGCGTGGGCCAGCGGGCGCGGGCGCGAAGACCGGCGTTTCGGGTCAGAAAGTGCGGTGAGACCGCAGGTCCTGACCTGAAACGGTGATCTCCACCCGATGCCCGGCACCCGGAAAGACATAGACGGCGGTCCGTTTCGGCGGTCCGCCGTCTTCACTTTTTAGTTACCGCTCAGTAATATCCGGGTAACCCTGACGATCGAACGAGAGGCCTCACCGTCGTGGACCTGCTCTTCATTGTCCGCACCCTGGCCCGCCGCGGGTTGCTCAGCCCCGGCAGCCCGACCCGCGTCGCCGACCAGCTCAACACCCTGCGCCGGTGGGGCTTCACGCTCGCCGGCGAACTGCGCGCCGCCGAGGCCCGCGACCCGCACCGCCCCGCGATCATCGACGAGCACCGCGGGGCGATCACGTACCGCCAGCTCCTGCACCGATCCCAGCGCCTGGCCGTCGCGCTCGGCGGCACCCGGGGCGTGGCTGCCGGCATACGCGTCGGGCTGATGTGCCGCAACCACGCCGGCCTGATCGAGGCGATGGTCGCCTGCTCCCTGCTCGGCGCGGACGCCGTCCTGGTCAACACCGCGCTGTCGGCGCCGCAGCTCACCGCGGTGGCCGAGCAGCAGCAACTGCGCCTGCTCATCCACGACCGCGAGTTCGCGCCGGTCGCCGCGGCCGCGCCGTGCGAGCGGCTCGACGAGTCGCGGGTCGACGCGCTGCTCGCCGAGACCCCGCCGCAGGGCCGCTGGTCCGACGTCAGCCGGGCCGGCCGCACCATCGTGCTCACCTCCGGCACCACCGGCGCGCCCAAGGGTGCCCGCCGGCCCACCCCGCCCGGCTTCGGGCCGCTGGTCTCGATCATCGACCGCATTCCGCTGAAGGTCGGCGAGCGCATCCTGATCTCCGCGCCCCTGTTCCACACCTGGGGGTACGCCGCCCTGCAGCTCTCCCTGGCCATGCGCGCCACCGTGGTGCTCCAGCGCCGGTTCGACCCGGTCGCCACCGCGCACGCCGTCGACGTGCACGGATGCACCGCCCTGTTCGCGGTGCCGGTCATGCTGCAACGGCTGGTCGAGGCCGGCGCGGTGCCCACCAAGCCGCCGCGCATCGTCGCGGTCAGCGGATCAGCCCTGCCCGGGGGCCTGGCCACCCGGTTCATGGACACCTGGGGCGACTGCCTCTACAACCTGTACGGCTCCACCGAGGCATCCTGGGCGTCCATCGCCACCCCCGCCGACCTGCGCCGCGACCCCGGCACCGCGGGCCGCCCGCCGCACGGCACCCGGATCGCGATCCTCGACCCGACCGGCCTGCCCGTGCCCCGCGGCCGGATCGGCGAGATCCACGTCGGCAACGAGATGCTGTTCGAGGGATACACCCGCGGCCCCGGCATCCCGCCGCCGTCCGGCGACCGCCCCGACGGCATGCTCGGCACCGGCGACCTGGGCCACCTCGACGCCGACGGCCTGCTGTACGTGGACGGCCGCGCCGACGACATGGTCGTCTCCGGCGGCGAGAACGTCTTCCCGCGCCCGGTCGAGGAGCTGCTCACCGAGCTCCCACAGGTCCGCGAGGCGGCCGTGATCGGCGTCCCCGACCCCGAGTACGGCCAGCGCCTGGCTGCCTACCTGGTCCTGCACCCCGGCCAGCACCTGGACCGCGACGAGGTCCGCGAGTACGTCCGCCACTACCTGGCCCGCTTCAGCGTCCCCCGCGACGTGCACTTCGTCCCCGAACTCCCCCGCACCGCCACCGGCAAGGTCATCCCCCGCCTCCTCCGCAACCTGTAAGGACAAAGGAAGGGCACCTTCACAACGCTCCGCGTTGTAGAAGGTGCCCTTCTTAACAGACGATCTACGTTTGCGCAGCTCAGCGAAGGATGAAATGCGCGGGCATCAACGCCAAGGGGAGACGACCCGGCCCTCCTCGGCCGCCAGCGCGATGTCGGTGCGGTACTGGCCGCCCGCCAGCTCCACGTGCGACACCAGCTCGTACGCCGCCGCCCGCGCCGCGTGCAGGTCGTGCCCTGTCGCCGTCGCGCACAGCACCCGGCCGCCGGCCGAGCGCAGCACCCCGTCGGCGTCGCGTTTCGTGCCCGCGTGGATCAGACCCTCCGCGCCCGTGATCTCGTCCCCGGTACGCGCGCTCGCCGGATACCCGGCGCTCGCCAGCACCACGGTCACCGAGAAGGCGTCCTTCCACTGCAGCTCGGGGTGGCCGGCCAGCTCGCCGGTGGCCGCCGCGTACAGCAGGCCGCCCAGCGGGGTGTCCAGCAGCGCCAGCACCGACTGCGTCTCCGGGTCGCCGAACCGCGCGTTGAACTCGATCACCTTCGGGCCGCCCTCGGTGATCGCCAGGCCGATATAGAGCAGGCCGGAGAACGGGGTGCCCGCGTCGCGCATCTGCTGCAGCGTCGGGTGGGCCACGGTGGCCATGACATGCTCGACCAGGTTCGGCGGGGCCCACGGCAGCGGCGCGTACGCCCCCATGCCGCCGGTGTTCGGCCCGGCGTCGCCGTCGAAGATGCGCTTGAAGTCCTGCGCCGGCAGCAGCGGCACCGCGGTCACGCCGTCGGTCACCACGAACAGCGACACCTCAGGCCCGTCGAGGTACTCCTCGATCACCACGCGCCCGCACTCGGCGGCGTGGGCCAGCGCGGCGTCCCGGTCGTCGGTGACGACGACACCCTTGCCCGCGGCGAGACCGTCGTTCTTCACGACGTACGGCGCGCCGAACGTGTCCAGCGCCCGCGCCGCCTCCTCGGCCGTGGTGCAGGTGAACGCCCGCGCGGTCGGCACCTTGGCCGCGGTCATGACCTGCTTGGCGAAGTCCTTCGACCCCTCCAGCCGAGCCGCACTGCCCGACGGCCCGAAGACCGGGATGCCCTTGGCCCGCACCGCGTCGGCGACCCCCGCCACCAGCGGCGCCTCCGGCCCCACGACCACGAGATCGGCCTCGACGTCCACGGCGAGCCCCGCCACCGCCACCGGCGAAAGGATGTCCACCTCCCGCAGCTCCGTGGCCACCTCCGCGATCCCCGGACTCCCCGGCGCCGCAATGACCGCGGTCACCCCCGGATCCCGCCCCAACCCCAATACCAGGGCGTGCTCCCGCCCCCCACCACCAACCACCAGTACCCGCACGCCCCCACCCTACCCGTCACGTTGATCATGAACTTACGGACGTGTTCGACGGCGTGTCCCTACCCGGGCACCGTGATCGATTTCCGGGACATGGCCAGGGCCCGGCGGACCACGGTCGGGATGCGGTCGGGGACGAGCGTGTCGGACCAGGTGAAGCGCAGGACGGTGTAGCCGGCGTTGGCCAGGTCGTTCTGTCGGTGGCGGTCGCGGAAGACCGCCTTGGGGCTGCCGTGCACCTGCTCGCCGTCGGCCTCGCCGATCACGCGAGCCCGGCTCCAGAGCATGTCGGCGCGGCCGAGCACCACTCCGTCCGCATCCCGGATCTCCGCCTGCAGCTCATCCGGTGCCACTCCGGCATCCGCGCAACGCAACCGTGCCCTGGTCTCCAACGGCGACTCGGCACGCCCGTCCGACTGGCCGACCCACTCCCGGGCGGCCACCGCACCACGGCGTCCGGCGATCAACCGGTACACATCCGGCAGGTCGAAGTCCGTGAACAGGCCCTGACACAACGCCGAGTCGAGCACCGACACGGCCGAATAGCGGTCCAGGCACAACATCAGATCCGCCACGGTACGCAGCGCCGACGTGACCCGCATACCGTCGATCTCGACGAGATCCACATCGTCGATGACCAGCTGATGCGGCACCAGCTGCGCATCACCCAGCCGCTTGGGCACCGCCCGGTCTCCGGGCAGGCTCAGGTGCACAGCCCGCTCGTCCTGCCGCATTCCCTGGATCCCGTGCAGCAGCGCGGCGCTCTGCCGGACCACCACCGCATGCGGGCCACAGGCAAGCTGCCCCGCTCGAACAAGGGCTCGAAGAGGAAGGTGCGCCCCCCGAAGATCCGCGTCGACGAGGTACACACCTCTGCTGACGGCCATCCACACCCGGCTGCGAACGAGCCACTTCACTCGATCCCCGCTAATCCCCAGGTCCCGACACTGCGCGGCGGTGATCAGCCCGTCCTGGCACTCCGCGATCCGTTGTATGGCAAGCACAGGGGTTGAGCCTGCGGGCCGGAACCCGCCCACTCAACCCCTGTGGACAACCCTGTGGACAACACGTCCTACCCGGCGACGATCACGGTGCCAAGGTAGGGACACGCCGTCGAACACGCCCTTAAGTTCATGATCAACCCACCGAAAGGCTAGGGGGTGAGCATGTCGTGGCGGACTACGTTTTCGTCGCGGCCGGGGCCTACGCCGATCATGGAGATGCGGGTGCCGCAGAGCTCTTCGAGGCGCTCGATGTAGCGCTGGGCGTTGAGGGGGAGGTCGGTGAAGTCGCGGGCCTTGGAGATGTCCTCGAACCAGCCGGGGAGGTACTCGTAGACCGGCTTGGCGTGGTGGAAGGCCGTCTGGGTCATCGGCATCTCGTCGAGGTGCTCGCCGTCGACCTCGTAGCCGACGCACACCGGGACCTGCTCCAGGCCGGAGAGGATGTCGAGCTTGGTGACGACGAGGTCGGTGATGCCGTTGACGCGCACGGCGTACCGGGCGATGACGGCGTCGAACCAGCCGCAGCGGCGCGGGCGGCCGGTGGTGGTGCCGTACTCGCCGCCGGTCTTGCGCAGGTGCTCGCCCATGTCGTCGTGCAGCTCGGTCGGGAACGGGCCCGCCCCGACCCGCGTGGTGTACGCCTTGATGACGCCGATCACCGAGGTGATCCGGGTCGGGGCGATGCCCGCGCCCACGCAGGCGCCGCCCGCGGTCGGGTTCGACGAGGTCACGAACGGATACGTGCCGTGGTCGAGGTCGAGCAGGGTGGCCTGCGCGCCCTCCATGAACACGGTCTTGCCCTCTTCGAGCGCCTTGTTCAGGATCAGGCGGGTGTCGGCGATGAACGGGTTGAGCCGCTCGGCGTAGGTGAGGTACTCCTCGACCACGGCGTCGACGTCGAAGCCCTTGCGGTTGTACACCTTGAACAGGATCTGGTTCTTCTCTCGCAGCACCAGCTCCAGCTTCTGCCGGAGGATGCCCGGGTCGAGCAGGTCCTGCACCCGGATGCCCATGCGGGCGACCTTGTCGCCGTACGCGGGACCGATGCCGCGGCCCGTGGTGCCGATGCGGGCGGTGCCCAGGTAGCGCTCGACGACCCGGTCCAGCGCCCGGTGGTGCGGCATGACCAGATGCGCGTCGGCGGAGATCAGCAGGCGGGAGACGTCCACGCCACGCTCGGCGAGGCCGTCGATCTCGGCCAGCAGCACCTTCGGGTCGATCACGACGCCGTTGCCGAGCACGATCTCCGCGTTGGGGTGCAGCGCGCCGCTCGGCATCAGGTGGAGGGCGAACTTCTGGCCGTCCGGAGTGACCACGGTATGGCCGGCGTTGTTGCCCCCGGAGAAGCGGACGACGTAGTCCACTCGTGATCCGAGCAGGTCGGTAACCTTGCCTTTGCCCTCGTCGCCCCACTGGGCGCCGAGAAGCACGATCGCTGGCATCTTTCCTTCGCCTCCTAGGCGAGCCGCGGGCCGCCCACGGCTGTGGTGACCCCGGGGTGCCAGGCTAACAGCTTGATCGGGCACGCATGCCCGGGCAATGCCGGAACCCGAGAGGACTACTCGCGTGCGCGCTGACAGAGGCACAGCTGACGTGGTGCTGCTGAGCATGACCGAGCCGGAGGGCGACTGCTGCGGCTCCGGCGGCTGCGGCACCGGCGGCGGCGCCGGGCATGGCGAGGGTCACAGCGGCGCGCCGCGGCCCCGGGTGCCGGTGCTGCACTGCGCGGACGCGCTGCGCGCCGCCGGGGCCCGGGTGGAGACCGTGGTCGCGTGCTCCGACGCGGAGATCGACCAGGTGCTGTCTCGGCTCGACGGTCCGGCCCGGGAAGACGGCCTGACCTGGCCGGACGCCGACGGCGGCACCCGGCTGGTGATCGCGGTCACCGACGACGGGCAGCTGCGCCACGTGCTGCGCCGCCTGGTCCGCCGGTATGCCCCGGCCCCGTCGAAACGGCCCGCCGACCTGCCCGCGGGGCGTACCGTGCCGGATTTGCCCCCGATCGCGGTGCTGCCGATCGACGCGGCCGCGGCGGACCTCGCCGCGCAGCTGGGCCTGCCCCGGGAGCCCGCCGAGGTGGCCGCGGCGGTGCTGGGCGACCGGTCGCGACGGCTGGACCTGCTGCGCCACGACGGCGGCTCGGTGACGCTGGACGGCGTCCTGCTGGCCGGCAGCACCGAGGACGGCCAGCCCGTGCAGTGGGCGGGCCGGGTCGAGGTCGACGACGCGGTGCTGACCGACGGCGCGGAGCCGCTGCTCGCGGTCGCCGTCGCCAACGCTTCGGGCGCGACGCTGCTGGACGGGCTGCCGCTGCTGACCTCCGCCGACCCGGCCGACGGTGTGATCGACGTCGCGGTGGCGGTGCCGGTGCGGCACAAACCGCTGTTCGGTACGCCGCGGCTGCGCATCGAGGTGCGCCGGGCGCGCGGCCGGGCGGTCTCGGTGACGCCGCGCGACACGGAGGTTCCGTTCGCCGACGACGGGGTATCCGGCGGGCTGACCCGTAAGCGCTCCTGGTGGGTGGAGCCCGCGGCGTGGGCCGTCTATACCCGCTGAGAGGCGGGGAAACGGGCCCTGCTGCGGGGTGTGCGCACTGACTAGGCTGCAGGGGCAGACGGCACTGGGGAGATGGCGATGACGGAATGGGAGTGGCCGCCGGACGAGATAAGCGGCCCCGCTGAGGACAGCAAGCAGATCACGCGTGGCCAGCCCGCTCGGGCGTCCGCCGCGGTGCCGCGTCCTGATCCGGTGTCCGGCGGGCCCTCGGCCGGCGTGCCGATGGCGGTGCCCGCGCCGCAGGCCGGCATCCCTATCCCCGCGCCGCAGCCGGTGGCCGGCCCCGCCGACCTGACCCGGACCGTGCAGGTGCCGCTGCCGCCCCTGCCGCAGCGCGAGCGCGCCGCGGTGCCGCTGCCGCCGACCGCCGTGCCGGTGCAGCCGCACAGCGCGCCCATCCCGCTGCCGCCGCAGCAGGCGGCCACGCCGATCCCGCCGCCGCCCGTCTCCGCCCCGCCGGCGGCCCAGGTGTCCCCGGCCGCACCGACGCCTCCGCAGGTCGGGCCCGGCGAACAGCGCATGCCCTACCGCACTCCCGCGGCCGAGGCCCGCGCGGCGGCGCCGGTCGAGAACCACGGAAGCCCGGCGGTGCCCGCGCCGGAGGCCCGCGCCGCCGTGCCGGTGCCCATGCCGGTGGATACTCGCGGCACCGCGCCCGTGCCCACGCTCGACACCCGGGCCGCCACCCCGTTTCCGTCGGCCGAGGCACGGGCCGCCGTACCGTTCCCGCCCGCCGAGGCTCGGGCCGCGGTGCCCGTCCCGCCGGCTGAGCCCCGCGCGGTGGCACCGTTCCCGCCGGCTGCCGAACCGGGCCCGGCCACCCCGCATACCGCGACCGCCGCCGTGCCGCCGCAGCGTCCGGCCGTCACGGCGGTGCCGCCGCCGCAGACCGCCCCGGGTGTATGGCCCGTGTCGGCCCAGCCGAACATCCCGCCGCTGCCCACCACGGCCGCCCCGACACCGCCGCAGTTCGGCGGGCCGCAGCAGCCCGGCCCGGCCGGTGGGGGCGAGGTCTACCTGCCCACGGCAGAGGAGTTCGCGCGCCGCCGCGCGGCCCGTCCCGCCGACCCGGTCGCCCACATGGGCATCCAGGCGGCCCTGCGCAAGTCGACGTTCGGCCTGCTCAATCTGAGCCCCGGCCAGCGTGAGCAGGAGATCCGCCGGGCCACCGACCTGGTCCGGCGCAACTTCGGCGGCCTGCGGCAGATCACCGTGGTCAACCCTAAGGGCGGCGCGGGCAAGACGGTGGCCGTGCTGCTGCTGGCGATGACGTTCGGCCGCAAGCGCGGCGGCTACGTGCTGGCCTGGGACAACAACGAGACCCAGGGCACCCTGGGCATGCGTTCCCAGCAGGACTTCCACTCGCGTACGGTGCGCGACCTGATGCGCGACCTGCACCAGTTCCAGGGGTCGCAGAGCCGCGTCGGCGACCTGTCGCAGTACGTGCGCTCGCAGGGCGACGGCATGTTCGAGGTGCTCGCCTCGGACGAGTCCGCGACCGCGGGCGAGATGCTCACCGCGCACGCGTTCGCCGAGATCCGTGAGGTGGTCAGCCGCTTCTACAAGCTGATCATGGTGGACACCGGCAACAACGTGCGGGCCGAGAACTGGCAAGCCGCCATCGACGCGACCGACCAGCTCGTGGTCACCATGTCCGCCCGCAACGACTCGGCGGAGACGGCCGCCCGCATGCTCGACCATCTGGAGCAGACCGGCCGCAGCCGCCTGGTCCGGCAGGCCGTCACCATCGTCTCCCTGCCGCCGAGCCGCCGCGAGCTGGACATTCCCGCCATCGAACGGCACTTCGCCGCGCGCACCCGGGCCGTGCTGATCGCGCCGTACGAGCGCATGCTCGACTCCGGCGAACCGATCGACTACGGCCGCCTCACCGACGAGTCCCAGGACGCCTGGCTGCGCATCGCCGCGGCCGTCGCCGAGGGCCTCTGACCCGAACCCGCCCGCCGCCCGACCGGCGGCGGGCGGGTGGGCTCGGACCGGAGTCCGCTCAGGAATTGAGCGCGTCGAACGCGGCCGGGTCGCAGTCGCGCAGGAACTGGGCGCAGCGCGCCGCCTCGTCGGCCTCGCCGATCTCCGCGGCCGCCACCGACAGAGCGTGCAGGCAACGCAGGAAGCCCTGGTTGGGCTCGTGCGACCAGGGCACCGGGCCGTGGCCCTTCCAGCCCGCGCGGCGCAACTGGTCCAGGCCGCGGTGGTAGCCGGTGCGGGCGAACGCGTACGCCGGAACAGGCTGCCCCGCGGTCAGCGCGAGCTGGGCCAGCGCGGCCCATGCGGCGCTGTAGGTGGGGTGCGCCGCGGCGACGGAGGTCGGGTCCTGCGCGGCGGCCAGCGCGGCGGCGGCCGCCTCGTCGGCGGGCAGCAGCGTGGCAGGAGGTTCGGGCATCAGGTTCTGCATACGGACATTCAACCCGGTGGGGTCGCCGAAGTCCCCGCGCTGCGCTGAGGGTTTCGTCACGGGCATACTCGCCTGATGTCTGCTACCACCCCGCTGGAGATCGAGTCTCTGGAAGAGCTGTCCGAGCGGCTCGCCGAGAAGAGCCTCGCCGGGCTCACCGTGCAGGGGCTGACGATCGGCGCCGACCTGTCCCGGGTCAAGGTCAAGGACGCGGTCTTCATCGGCTGCACGTTCCCGAGCCTGGCCGCGGAGGCGGCGCTGGTACGCCGCGGCGCGCACGTGGTGCCGGTCGCGGACTGGGTGCCCTACCCGACGCACCCGGCCCGCCTCTACACCGCCGCCGACCTGACCGCGGGGTTCGCCGAGAACGGTTTCACCGGCATGTACGACACCCGGGTGTACGAGCACTTCGTCGCCGAGGGCGGCCCGAACGCGGGGGTCCGCGAGGCGCTCGCGCAGCGGCTGCACGACCACGGCATCGACAACGCGCTGCACGACGCCCTGGCCGGGATCTCGCCCCGACGGCGCATCGGCATCATGGGCGGCCACGCGGAGGTGCGCGGCAGCGACGCCTACCGCATGGCGGCGGCGATCGGGCACGCGCTGGCCGGCCACGGCAGGCTGGTGCTGACCGGCGGCGGTCCGGGCGTCATGGAGGCCGCGAACCTGGGCTCCTACCTGGCCGCCCACCCGGTGGCCGCGCTGGACGAGGCGATCGGCCGACTGGCCGCCGAGCCGGACTTCCGCGCCCACGACCCGTATACGAAGGTCGCCCTGCACGTGCTGGCCGAGTTCCCGACCCTGGACCCGTGGGCGGGCGGCCTGTCCGTGCCCACCTGGCTCTACGGCCACGAACCGGCGAACGTGTTCGCGGGCCAGATCGCGAAGTACTTCTCGAACGCGATCCGCGAGGACGTGATCCTGAAGGCGGCCCGCGGCGGCATCGTCTTCGCCCCCGGCCGGGCGGGCACCGTCCAGGAGGTCTTCCAGGCCGCGACCAAGACCTACTACGCCACCGACGGCGAGAGCGGCCCCTTCGTCTTCCTCGGCCGTCGCTTCTGGACCGAGGACCTCCCCGTCCCCTACCTGCTCCGCACCCTCCTCAACGGCGCCGCCCTGACCGACCTGGTGCACATCACCGACGACGTCGACGAGGCCCTCGCCATCCTCTGCCAGTGAAAGCAAGGGCACCTTCACATCGCAATACGTAGAGGAAGGGCCCCTTGCAAACACTCCACCGCACGTGACGAGGGAAAACGTCGACCGGCCGCCGCAGTGCCGGGCTGCCCGCCCGGCCCGGCCCGGGTCAAGATCGTCGGACTTGCCGGGCAGACGTGCGTATCTTGAGCCGCCATTCGCCCACTTGCCAGGCAAGTCGACCGATCTTGGCGCGTCCGGCCGCTACGCGACCGGACGACGCCACCCGATCCCAGCCCGCTACGCGACCGGACGACGCCACCCGATCCCAGCCCGCTACGCGACTGGGATTCTGCGCCAGAAGCCGACCGGGAGGTTGACCTCGGGTTCGCCGGTGAGGCCGTTCTCGTCCATCGCGTTGAACAGGGCGACGCGCAGGTCGCCGAAGAAGAACTCCAGCGCGTGCAGCACGTGCGGGCGCCAGGCGGTGGGGCTGATCCGTTCGATGATGTTGACCTGGGTCAGCGGGCGGCCACGGGCCGAGAGGATCGCAGGGTGGGTGTCGGCCCACCAGTCCAGGCGCAGGCCGGGCCAGTCGAGCTGGGCCTGCAGGTCGATGGTGTCCCAGCTGATCGCGCACTCGTCGAACTTGCGGTGCGTGATCTCGATGTTGGCGTCGGGGAAGCCGAACACCACGGGGCCGCCGGTGAACCAGGCCTCGGCGTCCAGGTCCCACACCAGCCAGGAGCCGACGAGCGGCTGTCCGATGACGCGGGCGAAGCGGTTGCGGTGCGCCGCCGCCAGCGCACCGGCATCGTGGTGCCAGACCGGGTCGTACCCGTCGATGCCCAGCACGTGCGGACCTCCTGCCCTGAGACGCGGATTCGGACGATCGTACCGATTCCTGCCAGGTAAGGCGGGGACGCGGACCGACACGCGCGCGGCGAAACACGCCGTAGACGCGAAACGCGGTCATGACCTGCGGTCGAACCGCAGATCATGACCGCATTAGGCGATCTTGTGCCAACCTCGCGAACCGGTGCGGCCCGCGTGGCGGATTACTTGATCTTCGTGCCGGTGGAGCGCAGGTCCTGGCAGGCCTGGGCGACGCGGGCGGCCATGCCGGACTCGGCGGCCTTGCCCCAGGCGCGCGGGTCGTACTGCTTCTTGTTGCCGACCTCGCCGTCGATCTTCAGCACGCCGTCGTAGTTGCGCAGCATGTGGTCGGCGACCGGGCGGGTGAACGCGTACTGCGTGTCGGTGTCGACGTTCATCTTGACCACGCCGTAGTCGACCGCGTCGCGGATCTCCGACAGCAGCGAGCCCGAGCCGCCGTGGAACACCAGGTCGAACGGCTTCTCCTTGCCGTACTTGGCGCCGACCTGCTCCTGGATCTCCTTGAGGATCTCCGGACGGAGCTTGACGTTGCCCGGCTTGTACACGCCGTGCACGTTGCCGAAGGTGAGGGCGGTCATGTAGCGGCCCTTCTCACCCAGGCCCAGCGCGGCGGCGGTGGCCAGCGCGTCCTCGACGGTCGAGTACAGCTTCTCGTCGATCGCGCCGACGACGCCGTCCTCCTCGCCACCCACGACGCCGACCTCGATCTCAAGGACGATCTTCGCGGCGTGGGTGAGGGCCAGCAGCTCCTCGGCGATCTGCAGGTTCTCGTCCAGCGGCACGGCCGAGCCGTCCCACATGTGCGACTGGAACAGCGGGTTCTCGCCGCGCGCGACGCGCTCGGCGGAGATCGCCAGCAGCGGGCGGACGAAGCCGTCCAGCTTGTTCTTCGGGCAGTGGTCGGTGTGCAGCGCGACGTTGACCGAGTACTTCTTGGCCACCTCGTGCGCGAACGCCGCGAAGGCGACCGAGCCGCTGACCATGTCCTTGATGGTCGGGCCGGACAGGTACTCGGCGCCGCCGGTCGAGACCTGGATGATCCCGTCGCTCTCGGCCTCCGCGAAGCCCTGCAGCGCGGCGTGCAGCGTCTGCGAGGAGGAGACGTTGATCGCGGGGTAGGCGAACGCGCCGGCCTTGGCGCGGTCGAGCATCTCGGCGTAGACCTCAGGGGATGCGATAGGCATCTGTGAACGCTCCTAGCGTGCGTGCAGTGACGCGGATGGCCGCGGTGGCGCGTCGCCGCGCCCGATGGCTGCGGGAAGACCGCGATGTCCTCGTTACAGGAGTATTGCCTACGTCACTTGACCTGGCGAATCGGCCCCTACCCCGGACCGCCGGGCGGGATCGGCCGGGCCGGTGGCTGCGCTTTCCGGCATGGCGCGGCTGCCCAGGGGGTACGCCTGCCGTCAGCCCTCGCCCCCGTCCGGCACCAGCAGGCTGAGCGCCCAGCTCACGATGCCCATGACGATCGCGCCCCAGAACGCGGGCCAGAATCCGTCGATCTCGAACGGCAGCTTGAACACCGTCGCCAGCCAGTCCACCAGCAGGAACAGTGCCGCGTTGACGAACAGCGCGAACAGGCCGAGCGTGATCACGTAGAAGACACACCCGAAGAGATGGATGATCGGCTTCAGGATCGCGTTGACCAGGCCGAAGATCAGCGAGACCGCGATCAGGGTGAGGATGCTGCGCGTGGTGGTCGCGGCGGTGACCTCGATGCCGGAGACGATCAAGGTGGTGACCCACAACGCGACTGCGTTGATCACCCAACGGATCAGAAAGCCCATATGGTCATCTTCTACGCCGAAACCCACATCTGCTGGCGAATATCACAGGCGAGTCATACCGTGAAACAATGACCGAGAACGTGGCAGGGAACACGTACGCCGACGACGTGCCCGAAGCCGACGCGCTCGAACAGTCGACGCCGGCGGATCCCATCGCGGACGCCGAGGACCTGAACAACGCCCTCCCGGCTGAGCCACTCGGAGAGCCGGACGCGCCGGTGCCCCCGGCCTCTGAGTGGGACAAGATCGAACAGAACGTGGTGGCCGTGCCCGCCGACGAGGACTACTCCTGAAGCACCCAGTCCGGGTGCGTGCTGATGAAGTCGTTCATGGCGTCATCTCGCAGCGCTGCGAACAGCTTCGGCGCGACTTGTGGATCCAGCTTCTCGAACGGGAACCCGCCGTAGGTGACCGGCAGGAACGTCGGCTGACTGACGCCGACGATGTGCGCCGCGTCGACCCGGTCCAGCCGCACCGCCAGACCCAACAGGCTGAGGTCACCGGTGTGCAGGGTGATCCCCGGCGTGCTCACCAGTCGGCTCACCATGGCGAAGTCGCTCAGCAGCGCCCGGTCGCCGGCCTTCTTCACGAGCCCCAGCAGAACCCGCTGACCGATGCGGTCCCGGTCGTAGGCCCCGTGGGCCAGACCGCCCCAGCGCTGCCGGACCAGGTCCGCCACCTGGGTCCCCGTGTACCCCTGGCAGCCCGCCGGATAGACCTTCCCGGTGTGGTGCGACGTCACGCGCTGTGGCAAGCAGACCGGCAGCCCGCCCAGGGCGTCGGTCACCTCGCGCAGCGCGGAGAACTTGACCTCGGCCACGGCGTCCACGCTCACGCCCGTGAGCCGCTCCACAGCCTGCCGGGCGCCCTGCGCACCCCCGGCGGTGTATGCCCCGTTGATCTTTCGTCGGCCTTCGCCGGGGATCTCCACGGCGACGTCGCGCTCGATGGAGATCAGGTACGCCGCGGTTCCGTCGGCCGGCAGGTGCACCAGCATGATCGTGTCGGACCGGGCCTCCCCCATGTCGCCCCGCTGGTCCAGCCCGAGCAGCAGCAGGTTCAGCGGGCCCTCGGGAGCCACGACCGACGACTCGACCCCGATCGCCGCGACGTAATCGGCTACCCCGCCCCGCCACAGCTGCACCGGCACGGCCAGCGCGATCGCCACGGCCACCGCGGCGGCACCGGTACGGGTCGCCGTACGGCGGCGACGGCGGCGGGCGGCCAGGGCGTCGATGGCCCGGCGCAGCGGATCCAGCGGGGGCGCCTGCTCCTCGTGCCGGGCGAACGCGTCACGCAGCAGCTCTTCCTCGATCATCGGACTCCTCCCAGGCTCAGCCGCTCCGCCGACTCCCGCAACCGGGCCAGCGCCTTCGAGATGTAACCGCGGGCCGTGCCGACGGTGCAGCCGAGCATCTCGGCGATCTCCCCGTCCGGCAGGTCCTCGTAGTAGCGCAGCACCAGCGCCGCCCGCTGCTGCCGCGGCAGCGTGGCCAGCAGGGACCAGATGTGGTCGCGATCCGCGGTGCGCTGCGCGTGATCGACGGGCACGGCGACCGCCTCGTCGGCGTCGGGCCGCAGGAACACGCGGCGCAACCAGGATCCGCGCCGCCAGTCGAGATACTGGTTGATCATCATGCGCTTGACATAGCGCTCTGGCGCGTCGGCGCGGGCCACCTTGCGCCAGTTGAGCTGGACGCGGACCATCGTCTCCTGGACAAGGTCCTGGGCCGTGTGCTGGTCACCCGTGAGCATCACCGCATAGCGCGCGAGCGCGCCGAGTCGCGAGTTGACGAATTCCTCGTACGTCACAGCCACCTCCTCGACTCACAGGACGTGTCCGGGTGTTCAGAACATTGCCCGGTACTGTTGTGCGGCGTGACCGTAGTCGACACTCTCCAGGCCCTGGCCGCGCCCCCACTGGCCGCCGCCGCCTTCAATCCGCTCGATCCGACGGACTGGTTGACCCTGTTCGGCCCGGCCGCGCTGTTCGGCGTCTGCTTCATCCTGTTCGCCGAGACCGGCCTGATGGTCGGCTTCTTCCTGCCCGGCGACTCGCTGCTGTTCATCGCGGGCGTGTTCGCCTCCGGCTTCCTGGAGTCGAAGGGTGTCCAGCTGCCGATCGGCTGGTTGCTGCTGCTCGGCCCGCTCTGCGCCATCATCGGCGCACAGCTCGGCCACTGGCTGGGCGCGAAGTACGGCCCCAAGATGTTCAACAAGCCCGACTCCCGCCTGTTCAAGCAGGAGTACGTGCGCAAGGCCGAGCACTACTTCGCGAAGTTCGGCCCGCGCAAGGCCATCGTGCTGGCCCGGTTCATCCCGATCGTGCGCACCTTCATGAACCCGGTCGCGGGCGTGCTCGGCATGCCGGCCCGGCAGTTCTTCGTGTGGAACGTGATCGGCGCGATCCTCTGGGTCGACGGCATCCTGCTGGCCGGCTACCTGCTCGCCGAGCAGATCATCAGCGCGATCGGCGGCCCCGAACACATCGACAAGTACATCCTGCCGATGGTCTTCCTGATCGTCTTCCTCTCGCTGATCCCGGTCTTCATCGAGATCATCCGCGAGCGCCAGGCCAAGAAGCGCGGCCTGCACGGCCACGGCGACGACACCGTCATCATGAGCAAGGTCGACATCGGCTGACCATGATCGCTCGACTTGCCAGGCAGGTGGGCGAAAAGCGGTCCAAGATACGCACACCTGCCCGGCAAGTCCGATGATCACCGGGTACGGAAGAGGGGCACGGCCTTCGGCCGTGCCCCTCTTCCGTACCGGCCTCAGGCCAGCAGCGCCTTCAGGAAGATCGTCTGCATCTGGCTCGGGTCGGTGACCTGGAAGGCCACGCCGCCGGTGGTGTCGGCGACGGCCTGCAGGTCGGCCAGCTTGACGTCCGGGCCGAGGCCCAGCAGCACCACCCGGACCGGCTTGGTCACGTCGGCGAGCTTCTCCAGCTCCTTCTGAACCGCGCGCAGCGACATGCCGGAGTTGTCCCGGCTGTCGGTGAAGACCACCAGTGTGTTGCTGCGGGACGGGTCGTATCCCTTGAGCAGCTCGCGGTATCCGTCGATGATCGACTTGTAGAGCGGGCAGATGTCGGTCGGCGCGGGCGAGGCCTGGTTGACGGCCCCGTTCAGCTTGTTGCGCTGTGACTTGGTCAGCTCGGCCAGCGGCACCAGCGGCTGGTGCCCCGGGCCGGCGAAGGCCCACAGGCCGACCTCGCTGTCGTCGGTGAACAGCTTCAGGCCCTTCTCCGCGGCGCTGCGCAGCACCTGCATGCGCACGGCCGTGTTGCCGCCGCCGGTCATCGTGCGGCCCATCGACGAGGTGGCGTCGACCAGCGCGATCACCCGGGACGGCGTCTTGGCGGCGACCCAGGCGGTCATCGCGCCGCGGACCTTGTTCATGTCGTTGAGCGGCTGCACGAAGACGGTGTTGGAGGTGACGCCGTGGCCGGTCGGGAAGCCGGTGGAGGCTTCACCCTCCGGCGAGCGCAGGCCCTTCTCCGCGAAGACCGCCTTGTATTCACCGCTGATCAGGGCCTGTGAGAACAGGGCGGCCGCGGCGGCCAGTGGGCGCGGCTGGCGGGCGCGCACGGCGTACGGGAAGTCCAGCGTCGGCGCCTGGGCCAGGGTGACCGCGGCCATCGGGGCCTTGGGGGTGGCCGCGTTGTAGGCGATCACGGCCTGCTCGCTGACCGGAGCCCCGGTCATGCCGGCGGCGTACGCCTTCCACAGCGCCCCGGTGTCCGGGACCGGCCCGCCGATGCCCCGGTACACGGCGACCAGCGCGGGCAGGTCGGCTTCGGAGGCGACGACCGCGTCGGACAGCATCATCGCGCCGACCATGCCCGCGGTGTCGCGACGCGGCTCGACGACACCCAGCTTGAGCACGGGCGTCTTGGCGAACAGCAGGCTCTTGAGCAGCGTGGCGTCGACGCCGGAGCCGAGCTTGTCGGTGAGGTTGCGGGCGACGGTCTCCGGCACGGCGAGCACCACCGGGCTGGCCGCCAGGGACGGGGCGGTGGCGTCGAACATGTCGCGGTCGACCCCGCGGACCCGGCCCAGCCAGTACGTCGAGTCCGGCACCCAGACCACCGGCAGCTCGGAGTCGGCCGGGGTCGGCGCGGCCTTGCCGGCCACGTCCACCGCACCGCCCGCCCAGGTGCCGAGCGAGTTGGCCACCTCGTGCGACGCCTTCTCGATGACCTCGACACGCACGCAGTCCTCGCCGACCATGGGGCTGGTCGCGCTCCAGCGGTTGCCGATCTCGGTGAGGGCGGGCGCGATGGCCGGATCGGCGGCTACGGTGAGCGTGATGCCGGCGCTGCCGCAGCCGTCGGCATCGGCGCTGACCGAGCGCAGCACGACGGTGGCCAGGCCGCACACGGACAGGGCACTGATGATGATGACGGGAATCCGTACGGCACGGCGACCGAACAGGCCGGTCCGCCGGGGCGCGGGTGCCTCGGGGGCATCCCAGCCGCGACGGATGTGGCGTCCAGACATGGGTGACTCCCAGTGAGGAGGCGGCGGCGCCGAGCCCTTCGGCGGGGGTTACCGGGGCGGCAGCACGCCTGACTTCGCGTCAGCTTAGATGTCCCCCGGCCAGGCGCAACCGGGTGATGACAGAATTCACTCACGGTTGCCGGAGCCTGCGCTGCGTGACTTTTTCGCCGCTCAATATCACCAAAAGCGCCGTGGGGCGCACCCTCCGTGACGGTCGGTGCGCCCCAACGGCGAACAGGGGCAGTGCAAAGAAAAC